>CANQOI010000034.1 GCA_947625435.1 uncultured Clostridia bacterium
TCCTGCTTATCTCATTATTCCGTTCAGCTGTTTTTTCCATAATACCTCTTGACTCCTTCACTATATTTGCTATAATAGGAACCGTATTTGAGTTCCTTACTCTTTTACACTACGAGTTCAAATAAAAATTATTTCAAACCGTCGCGTATGCGATTGCACAGTGTGTGCACTATTGACCTGTTTTACAGGTCTTTTTTCTTTTACAATGTATAACTGTCTTGTCTATTATACATTTTGTTACAAAAATGCACAAGATATTTGTAAATGTATTGTTAAAATAATTTGTCGTTTTGTGTTTTCTAGTCTATTAAGTGCTTTAAATGATTTGATTTAGCTTACCGTATTCCAACAATACAAAGTGCAATTCCGGGAATTGACAGAAAGAAAAACCAAACAGGAAATTCGTCAGATAAAATATGAGTCTAAGCAATACATTCTTGTTAAGCTAATCCTCCAATAAAGACATAAACTATTAAAAAAAACCTCTTGTCTTGGTAGACAAAAGAGGTTTCTTCTTTGGTGGAGATAGAGGGGCTCGAACCCGCGACCTCACGGATGTGAACCGTGCGCTCTGACCAACTGAGCTATACCTCCGCGATGCTATAATATCGCATCGATCAACACCCGACATTATAGCACAACAAAAATATTGTTCAAGCACTAATTAACTTTTTATAGCGCGAGTATTTGTTATCGTAAAATTCTGCGACCTCCCTGTCGGGCGTCACGGTCTGTGAATATCTCACCATTTCGGAGGCGGCAGTCCTGTAATCGCTGTAATATCCGCAGCCGACCGCGGCAATGATGGCGGCGCCTATACAGCACGTGTCCTTCTCCTCGGGTATCATGAGCTCAAGATCCGTAACATTGCTCGTAATATACGGCCACAGAGAGCTCTTGGCCGCGCCCCCTACCATTCTGAGGGAAGAAGACGCCGCTCCGTATTTTGATATCTCTTCAAGGACACACCTTGTTTCAAAAGCCACACCCTCCATGAGAGCCCGGGCAATATCATATTTATCATGCATTAGCTCCATGCCTATACACGCAGCCTTGACCGCGGGATCACAGTGAGGGAAACCGGCGCCCGCATAATACGGGTAAAACAGTATATTCTCAGCCGATCTCATACGCAAAGCGGCTTCACTGTCAATGTGTGCAAAATCGTTATCGCCTATGAGCCTCGAAAGCCATTTAAGAGCAGAACCGGCACTGTTGAGAGAAGCGATATTCCCGTAAAGACCGGAGACCGGGTGTATTCCCGGGGCAAGCTTCGATTCAGTAAAAACAGGCTTGTCCGACACGGCAAGCACCACCCATGTAGTGCCCGTGGAAAGCAGCATATCACCCGGTGAGAGTGCTCCGCTGCCGATGGATGCGCAGTACTGGTCGTGCGCGCCGTTATATACAGAAACATTACGGCTGAGACCGAGCTCTTCCGCCGCTTTATCCGTGAGATTCCCTATAAAGGAGCCGGAAGGCAGGCATTCGGGAAGCCTGTCACGCGTAAGGCCCGCCAGATCGAGCAGCTTATCGTCCCAATCCGATGTCCGCACATTTATGAGCTGTCTCATGGCGGCGCAGGAGGGATCAGTCACGCTTCTCCCCGTCAGCATGTGATTCACAAACTCGACGGTAGATACAAACTGATGAGCTCTGCGGAGCAGTTCGGGCTCATGTGCCGCTATCCAGCGCATTTTGGGCGGATCGAAGCACGGATCGCATCGCCATCCGGATGTGTTGTATACGTAATCTCCGCATTCACGCTCAATGGCGGCGCTTTCTTCTGACGCCCTTTCATCCATCCATGTATATGCAGGTGAAATGGGCGTAAAATCCTCGTCGACCGCAAGTGTCGAGCCACCCTGTGCCGAAAGAGACATGGCGCATATCTCGGCGCCCTGCGGCAGAGCAGAAGCTGCGCGGCGCACCGAATAAACGACCGCTTTCCACCAGTCGTATGCGTCCTGCTCTACTCTGCCGCCGTGATGAGCATGGAGTTCATATTCAAAATAACCTTTACCGCAGACACGGCCGGCCTCATCGGTTATGACTGTTTTGGTACCGGTCGTGCCCACATCTGTCCCTATAAAATACATGATCAGATCTCGTAAACCTTCATGCCGAGCAGCTTGCCGAAGTACATGAGCTCATCCGTATGAGCGCCGTAAATGAGCATGCTGTGGTGCGTCGCTCCGTACTCGCTCAGCTTTTTGAGAAAATCGGAGACCGGCATGTGAGGCTTCATCCAGCCGCGTACGGAAGCCTTGAAATTGGAATCATTTTCAATGCGCAGCATCTTAACGGGTGTCGCGAGCAGGCAGTAGCCTTCGTCGTCTCTGAAAATGTTCGCATATACGGCGTCGCCCTCTTTGTAGCATGCGTACGCCGCCATCGGCATTACCGAGTCCGTATAATTTGTGGTTCTCAGTATCATCTCGGGCTTTGAAGCCGCCAAAGCGTAGTTCATTTCACCCATGTGACTTATGAATATCCTGTCATCCTGCCAATCGGGGCAGAATATTTCAACAAAGGAAGCTTCCTTGAAGGCACGTATCAGCACACCTGCGAAAGCGGCGTCCAACACATCGCCCTCGCCCGCGTAGCCTATCCCGCGTTCCATAGCCTTGCACGCTTCGGCAAAGGGCATCGTATCCAGTCCGTATTCAGGGCAGGCCTTCAGGAAGTTTACAGAGAAGGCGTCAAGAGAATGCTTCTCGATCCATTTTCTCACGGCAAGGCACGCCTTTACGTTTGCATTGTATATATCCTTGTCGATCTTCTTGGGATAAGCAAAGCGTTTCTTGTCGGCTTTTATCTCGGCCTGAATCTCTTCCTCCGTAACGCTGTCCGACAATTCCTTCATTTCACTGTCGGTAGATGTGATGAGCTCTACGCCGAAACGCTCTCTGAGCTCATCTGCCGTGACCTGAAAATCACCCATTCCGTTAAATGTGCCGCCTATCGATCCTACCCTTGTGCCCGCCAGGCTTTCCGCGGCGCATGCGGCCTTTACAAGTCCGGCAGTGCGCTTTATCACATCCGAGCGCTCATAATGACCTGCCGCTATCGCATACTTCTTACCGGCGCGCTTTATTATGTTGCACAGATCCATAACGCCGTGTATACCGTGGTTATAATCTATCTCGCCGGGATCCTGATCCGGTCCGAAGCCGTACGTTTCCGTCGTGTCAAGCACCACGACAGGAAGCTTCGTCTTTGTGAGCGCTTCCGCCGATTCCAGAGACGGCGAATAAGCCATGTTGATCGTTATTATGCACTGCGCTCCCTCATTCTCGAAATTCTTTACCGCCTCTTTGAATTCGCTGTCTATACGGCAGAAAGAGTTCCTGATGACATCTATGCCCTCTTCTTCAAGAAGCACGGCGAGCTTACTGTAAAATTTCTCAAGTCTCGGACGCAGTCCGGGGCATGTGTCGTCGTAAAGTTTGATATAAAGAGGCAGCAGACCCGCTTTAACTTTTCCCATGATGATACCTCCGTATTATGATAATTTATATTTTACCGAATATCCGCTCCGCATTTCCGCACAGCACGTCGCTCACGTCACCCGGCGTAAGCCCTGCCTTCTTTGCCGCGCGTTTAAATGCGAGGAGCTCCTCGTACAGGAAATTCGTAATGTTCTCCTCATCTGTTTCTACCATGTGGCGATCCGATGAAACGTCGCCGTACAGCCCTCTGGGCACATGATTGTAATAAACGCCGTTTTCAGACGTACGGTAAGCGCGCATTTTAACTATCGGAAGGTCCGATCCGAAAAGCAGGCGCTTCGGGCCCACTGCTTCAAGGCAGGCGCTCATTGCTTCTTCCAGCGCGTTGGCAGTGAAATCGAATACCATATTTTCGGTCTTTCCGAGTGTTTCGAAAGCGTCCCCTATATCCTCCGGCGAATAAGCTCTGCCTATGTGAGCCACTATCAATTTTATGTTCGGATATCTTTCTTCTATCTCCATGAGCTGTGAAATGTTCACTTTATCGCGCAGTCTTCCCGGACGCGGTATATGGAGCATGACTACCCATCCGTGTCTGTCCGCAAGCTTTAAATGCTCATGCGGCAGGAAGTCGAATATGCGTATCTCATCGGGCGGTATGTAGGCAGGCGAATTGTTAAGATACGGTTTAAGCCCGGCAAATCCGCCTTTAATGACCTCTTCTTCGAGAAGCTCCGGTGTCATTGCGTACGTCGTGCAGTAGAGCGCAGGCAGTCCGTAACGCTTTGCGCAGTCTTTCGTATATTCATTCGTTTTGTCTATGTACGCCGTGGGCTGTCCCATGAGTACGGGGCGCACCGTTTTACCGGGAAACATATCCTCATACGTCTTTATAAGATCCTCGGCAGTGCAATCCTTGGAAACCATGCGCGTCCATGAAACGCAGCCTCTCGCCGCAGTCCGGGGCTGAAATTCGTCCTTCCATATATGTGTGTGACAGTCGACTATCCTTTCGGGAAGAAAATCTCTGAGCTCCGTATCATACACGTGTCTGTCATACTCAGTCATTTCATATCCGAACATACTTTCATTCCCCCATAATCATTATCTGAACCGTGCGCTCTCTTGCTCTCGTCATATCGAAGTCAATAAAGTGCACGTGGCCGAATTCACCGAGATCGGGCTTTCCGTCCATTATCACGATCGTTTCACTCCTGCCTATTATCGACGAGCGCAGATGAGCGTCCGTATTGTGGCAGCCTCTTGCGTCTTCATCGTGCTCAAGCGCAAAAGCAAGCGCTTTCGGACCCGGGTGCAGATACATTCCCTCGTGCTTGCACACGGGTATGATATCGTCCATGATGTTTACAAGATCCTGCTGGAGTGTCTCAAGACCTGTGATCGACATATCGAATGCACATTCCTGTGTTATAACGCAGCATGTAGTATGATGCGAGTAAACGACTGCTATGCCGTCCTTCACGCCGGAGCGCTTTACGGCTTCATTCAGTTCATCCGTTACATCGTGAAACGTACACGCTTTATCCCTTGACTGTAATCTGATCTGCTCTCTGTATACCATATCACCGTTCCCCCTTTAATGAGTCATGCCGCGTGAAATGCAGTCGTCCGCCGCGCGTCTCACTGCGCCTACCATTTCGTCTATCATGGCAATAGGATCGGCGGCATTCATTATGCCCGATGCCGCTCCCGCGGCCTCTGACCCCGCCATTATGAAGTCATATACCTGCTGCCCGTTCGTTATGCCCGCGGCCTGCTCAACGAGTATGGAAGGATCGATAGCTTTGATGGACTTTATGACCTCGCGCACATAGCCCATATCGCTCACTCCCCCGCCTGTGCCGCCGATGAGCTCCGTAGGCTCGGGATTTATTATATCCGGATGAAGCTCCGCTATGGCCCTTGCCTCGGCAACACTGTCCGCACACGCGAATACGAGAAAATCTATCTCATTTGCGCGGTCTATCGTTTTCTTTATGGCAGGAAGCGACATAGGCTTCTCGCAGTGGTTCACAACGACTCCCTTGGCGCCGGCCGCTTTGAGCGCCTCCGGCAGTATATCGGCCATTCCCCTGCCCGGCCTCAATGTATCCATATAAGGCGCGAGTATTATGAGATTTTTTGTATTTTCGGCTATCCTTCTGATCTCGACCGCAGGAGTGATGAAAAGTACGTCTATATCGTATTTCTCGGCCGCTCTGTCGGCAGCAAGGGCATATTCCAGCACCTTGTCGCCGTATATGTAATTCTTTGTGCCTATCTCAAAATAAGGCGTTCTTATTTTCTGTTTCATATAAGATCATCCGCCGTTTTATCTTTTCTGCTGAATATCGAACTGAGGCAGGTACTCCTTCTCTTCGTCGGTATATTTTCTAAGTGTGTTTATTACCTCGCCGCCGTTCCATTTACGGTCGCCCACATCCTCTGTCGTTCCCATCACGGTGACATTGAGCTGTCTGCGGCGCGCGCGCACGTGATCCCAGTCGACAAAATAAACATGTGCGAATTCTCCGCCGTCGAGCTCTCCGTCCTTTATCGTCATCACTTCGCTCCTTCCGAAGAATACGCTCCTCAGATGGCCGTCTGTATTCATACTCGTAAAATCTCCCGGCTCATCAACATGTCTTCCGTACTGAAGATGTATGGGGCCGGGATGACGGTACTGGTGTTCTTCCGCAAAATCGGGTATCATCTTACGCATTATATCAAGCAGATCGTGCTGCAGATATTCTATGTCGAATGAATCGATATCGTGCGAGCATTCCTGTATCATCACACAGCACGTAGTGTGGTGCGAAGCAAGAGTGCATGTGCCGTTCTTAACGCCCGACGCCTTCACTATCTCATTTACTTCCTTTGTTACATCGTGAAAAGTAGGTATCCATCCTCTTGACTGAAGCTCAAGCTCCTTCTGAAAGACCTTATATTCCATACTGTTACCTCCGATAAAAATATTTCACAAACAGTGACCCGGAAATAATAACACTATAGAAGGCTAAAATCAATCATGAAAGTTACCAGAGCTCGGGTATGAGGTCGGATATGCTGCATATCTGATAAATATAAAACACCGCTTCTGTGTCCTCGGCGAAAATACCCACTATCGTATTTCCGAGGCTGTCGTATGTCCTGAGCATTATGAGATTGCCGTTTGAATCATACTGTGCGGCGCCCTGTATATGCGTATCGGCTCCGGGCGCGCCGGACTGGGAGGCTTCGGGAGCGTATTTTGTATTATATGTGAACATTTTCTTTCCTTCAGAGTCATATCTGTCCCATCCCGTACGCAGACCGGAAGGCGCATATCTGAATACCGTTCTCTGAACGAGGGCCTGCCTGTCTCCCTTGTATTCTATCTTCTCAGACAGTCTTCCGTACGAGTCATACGAAAGATCCGCGGACGATTCGATGTCCGATCCGTTATCCCCGGAATAATATATCTCGCGTATGAGATTTCCCGACGAATCGAATGATCTGTAGACTGTTCCCGTACTGTCCGTCGACATATATGAGCATCCCGTACGCCTGCCGTTTTCGTCATATTCGAATCTTGCAGTGCCGCCGTATTCAAACGTAATGTACACATCGGATATCTCGCCGTTTTTATGATAGGTAAAGTCCATCGTAAAATCTGCGCGGCCGTTATCGTCATACTCACCCTTGTATTTAACGAGCCTTCCGCCTTCGTCAAACGTATAGACCGCATCATCCCGACCTGATGATACACTTATGATATTGCCTTTATCATCGTAGGTATAAGCCAGATCGTAATAATTGCCGTCATCTCCCGCATCACAGTAATGCAGATTTTCTCTTGAAATGCGGCCCTTTTCATCGTATTCAATATGGCCGTCGGTTTTTTCGCCGTCATCGGCAACATAGATCCTCTCTACGATCCTGTTCTTATCGTCACGTTTTTCGTATGATATCCTGCCGATCGGATATGTGAATTCTCTGTCGGCATAACAGATCGTGATACTGTAATTTCCGCCTGAGGAATCCAGTTTGTAAAATTTGTACGGACTGCCGGGTTCATATTTACACAGGCTGCAATCTACAGAGAACTCAAACTGAGGAAAATCATAAGTCCATATCTTAATGTTATCGTTTTCTTCATACGTTTCGGATACTTCGATACTGTTTCTCTCATTGTACAGATTGCCCGTTCTGACAAGATGGCTGCCGCTTTCCGTGACGTTATATATAAGTCTTCCGTATATGTCATATTCCGCATCGCGCACGCTTATGCTGTCGGATCCGTCCTGCGAGTAAAATGTGCTGCGGGCTTTATTAAGATATCCTTCTTCCGTATATGAAAACTCCGATCTGCGCGTGAGCGCATCCTTCATATCGGGATTTTCGTAATAGCGGGCTTCCGATATGATACCGTCCTTATACGTATACTCTATACGCGTTCCGTCACTGAGTACATTCTCTGTATCTCCGGACACAGTGCCGTTGCCCGTGAGCATGCCGTATATCGATTCGGTCTTAACAAAATTTCCGTACGCATCATATATATAATTAACCGTAAGAGGCAGGTCCGCTATCGAAGATGAATATGTTTTTGTCCTGCCGTCTTCATAATATTCCCATTTTGATACGTTCCTGTTTATGTCGTATTCCGTTCTCTTTATAAGATGTCCTTCGCCGTCAAACTGCAGTGACAGTACGATATTGCCTTGTTCATCCGTCGCGGTTATCATCTGATCGGAATAATTGAACATAAGCCGTCTGCCGTCCTGATATTCAAGTCCGCTGAATACCATATAATGCGGAAGCACAGGCTGCGAAGAAGGCTCCTCCGTAGGCACCGCAGGCGATCCTGCAGGTGCCTGGGTATGAGCCTGATACGTTCCTGCTGCGCTCTGTGTCCCTCCGGATATCTCAGGAGATGCGGCGTCGTCATCATTGAACCTGAATATGACGAGCAAAACAATACACACAAATATGACCGACAGCACAGATACACCGACAGTTATCAGCTGTTTCTTCAGATTACGATCCTTTTTGATCTGCTCATTATCGTCTTCTTTATCCATATGCGATCCCTACCCTCCGAATCCTGAATCGATAAAAATGTTCACGGTATCAATCGATCGGCATCGATACGGCTGTACACGGTCTTGTCCGCCTCCCCGTTCTCATACGGGACCCAATCAAATTCTGCCGTAAAAGCATTGCCGAAGCTGTCAATACCGTAAAGGCCGGTCAGTACTCCGTCCTCATACGTCTCACCTTTGTTGTCCGCTCCCGGCTCGATCACGATGAAGGTCATGTCCGAAAGTACCGACTTGCCGTCACCGTACGTTATCACGCGCTCTGTCTCTTTATCGTTTCCGTTATATGTGTAAAATACTTCCTTTAACAGATTGTCCTTACCGTCCGATACGGTATATTTTACAAGTCTGTCCGAGCTGTCATACGAATACTCATTTACTTCCGTTACGTCGGAGCTTGAATTCCTGACGCTTTCTTTTATGATATGTCTGTTCAGGTCGAACTCAAACGTCTTGTCATTTACGGTCACGGCATTTACATGCCGGCCGCCGTCATCCGAAAAGCCTATATAAACGGAAACGGCGTACTCTGACGTCTCATCCTGATAGCTCAATATCTTAGACTGAATGTCGCCCGAGGATGAATATTCATATATGGCATTCAGGTTGCCGTTTACCGTGTACCTGTTCAGTCTGCCGTCTTTAAAATAATAATCGATATTCTGGCTTTGCAGCGAAGCGGTATAAGTGAGTGCTGTCTTTGAAAGGGCGCCGTTTTCATCATACGCGTAGCGCGTCTGAACGGTTATATAGTCTTTGTATGCGTGTTCTTCGTATATCTTACGCCCCTGAGTATCATATTCCGTACTTTTTGTATATATGGGATCTGTCTTAACGTCATAGTATGAAACGGATGTCTCATTTCCCTGCGCATCGTAATGCGTTTCGCGGTACTTGCCTATCTCATATTCGGAATAACTGAACGGGAACAGTATTTTATATACATCTTCGCCGTTGTCATACCATATGCTGCACGGCCACACGGCCGCTTCCGAGCTGTCGCATACTATATCCTCGATCTGTATGATATTTTCCGTATCGGGAGAGTAAGTGTGACGTTCGCAACCGTTATCGAAGATACTGTTCATATCCGATAAGAGCGCTTCTCCGTCAGTATCTACATACAATGAAAATAAATAATCGTCGTTGAATGACCCGATATAGTAATCCGAATAACGTTCCGTAAGTCTGCCGGCTTTATCATACAGCTCATAGCCGTTTACATATCTGTTGGCGGTGGCGGGAGACGTAACGGAATCCGTGCGCACGAGGTTCCCGTCCTCATCATATATATAATCGTACTTTTCCGTCAATCTGTCATTGTACACAGTGTATACCGCACTGCTCCGGAGCAAGCCGCCGTCGTATGTGTTTACCGTATAACTGTAAGGATCCGCGTTCATTATCTGAGTTATCTTTAAAATATTGCCGTCGCCGTCATATTCATACCGGATCGTCCTATAGGGATCGGCTGCTTCATCTGACGACATGTCAACACTTTCCAGGAGGCCTTTGTCGTTATAGTTATACCTGTATGTGTCATAACTCAGCCCCTGAAGAGACTCGGCTCCCTCCGGCGCCACAGAATAGTGCAGCTCTTTCTCGAGTCTGCCGCCTGCAGAGTAGACATATTTTACGTGCGTGCTGTCGCTGTATACTTCGGTCTTATGGCCGTCTGCGTCGAAGACGGCATAATATTCTATCATACCGTCACTGTTTCTCAATGTAAAACTGTCATCACTGTATTCACACTTAAATTCTTCGCCGTTATCGTACTTTATCTTTGTCATGATATAGGAAGAATCTTCATGCGTTTCGGGAGTGGGTACGGCATCGGGAGTTTCCGGAGCATCAGTGCCGCCCTGTGACGGCGTAACGTTCATACCGACATCCCGATCCGCAGTTTCATGCGGAGCGGCAGCGCCTTCTCCCCCCGTAAAATAAAGCGGGATCAGTATTACGGCTGCAATAAGCACGATCGCGGCGACCGAAAATATGATAACCGTACTCTTTTTCATATTATGAAGTCTGTTTACAAGCTTTGCAACGTATGATCTCACACTCATCCACCTCTTTTGCCGTTACTATAAAACATTTATTTATGTTTGTCAAATTCCGGACGTATTTTACAAAGCTCCGCTATCTGTTATAATGCGGGGGTACATTAATTTTTAACGAGGAGATGTTTTACAGTGGGAGATACAGCGTGGGAGCAGGCGCAGGATGCATTCAGGATCGAAAGTAAGTGTATATCCGAATTCGGGAAACGGTTGGACAGGGATTCCTTCGACAGAGCGTGCGGGCTGCTGAAGGATGCAGAAAGGATCGGTACGTGCGGCTGCGGGCATTCGGGTATCGCATGTATGCATTTTGCACACCTTCTGTGCTGCATAGAAAGGCCCGCAAGGTTCATTTCACCGGCCGAAGCGCCTCACGGGGCGACGGGCTTTCTTCAAAAGGGAGACGTAATGGTGTTCGCATCGCGCGGAGGCAAGACTTCCGAGCTTCTGCCTGTTATGGAAATATGCAGATCAAAAGGGGTTCACATAATAACTGTTACGGAGAACACGGATTCTCCGCTGGCGCTGGGCGCAGACGTAGTGCTGAGACAGTATGTAAACCGCGAGACAGACAAATATGATTCACAGGGCACCACATCCACCACATCGCTCTGCGTGCTGTTTCACGCCATTCAGGCGGCGCTCATTGAGGAAACGGGATACAGGAACGAACAGTTCGCAGTGATACATCCCGGCGGCGCGGTAGGTGAAAGACTCAATAAAAAGAGTCACTGACATATATCCTCGTACGATATGGAAGGAGTACCTTCAAGAGGATATTTTATGCCGAGCTTTTCGTATTTTGACACTCCGAGAGTGTGATACGGGAGAAGCTCGGTCTTTTCAACGTTTTTAATGCCTCGCATATATTCTTTTAATCTCTTTATATGATCCGTGTCGTTGTTTATGCCGGGCACTATGACGCATCTGAGCCACAGCTTCTTACCCATTTCCTGTATGAGCTTGAGAAAAGCGTTGAAGCTTTCCATGCCGCGGCCCGTTATATATTTATATTCATCCTCCGAAACGGCCTTTATGTCAAGTATTATAAGGTCTGTATATCCGAGCAGCGATATGATATCGCCGTCTCCGGACAGGGCGTCATAATCTGTATGCCGTGTGACGCCGGCAGTGTCTATGCATATGTGTATGCCGTTTTCCTTGAGCAGCCCTGCGGTCTCGGCGGCAAATCCCGCCTGCAGCAGAGGCTCGCCTCCCGAAAATGTGACGCCTCCCCGCTTCATGTAGCTCTTATATCTGAGAAGTCTGTCGGACAGCTCCCGCGGCGTACACTCAAAGGCGCCGGATCCGGATCCGTCCGTTGACCATGTCTCGGGATTGTGGCAGTATCTGCATCTGAGCATACAGCCCTGCATGAATACAACGGCGCGCACTCCGGGACCGTCCACAAGTCCCATCGTCTCTATTGAATTTATGCTGCCCTTTAATGCGCATTCATTCATATGCGTTCAAATGCGTTCGTGGAATGTCCTGCTTATGACCTCAAGCTTGTGAAGTCTGCTCAGCTTGTTGAAGTTCACGGCATAACCTGACACACGTATGGTGAGCGTAGGATATCTCTCGGGATGATCGAGAGCGTCAATGAGCACTTCTCTTCTCAGCACGTTTACGTTCAGATGATGTGCGCCCTGTGAAAAATATCCGTCAAGTATATCCGTCAGGTTATCGATCCTTTCGGATTCCGTTTTACCGAGAGCGTCGGGCACTATACTGAATGTATTGGAAATGCCGTCCATACAATAATCCTTATACGGTATCTTGGCTACCGAATTAAGAGACGCCAGTGCGCCGCTTCTGTCGCGGCCGTGCATGGGATTGGCTCCCGGCGCAAAAGGTTCTCCGCGTTTTCTCCCGTCGGGCGTCGTACCCGTCTTTTTACCGTACATCACATTCGAGGTTATGGTGAGGGCCGAAAGAGTATGGCGGGCATTTTTGTACAAGGGATGCTTCTTAAGTTCTTTATACAGCTCTCCCGCTATCTCTACGGCGATACTGTCTACTCTGTCGTCGTCGTTTCCGTAACACGGATATTCGCCCTCTGTCGTGAAATCCGTCACTATACCGTTTTCGTCCCTCACGGGCGTGACCTTTGCATACCTGATAGCGGAAAGCGAATCGGCGGCAGAGCTCAGTCCCGCCATTCCGAAGGCCATGAGATGCTCGACATCCGTGTCGTGAAATGCGAGCTGACTCCTCTCGTATGCGTACTTGTCGTGCATATAATGTATTATATTCATGGCGTCAACATACACGGCGGCGATCTTCTCTATGGCGGTAAAATATTTTTTCTTTACATCCTCATAATCCAGCGGGCCGTCGCCGGTCACGGGCTCAAGTCCTTCCACTACGAGCTTTCCGCTCAGCTCGTCCCTGCCGCCGTTTATGGCATATAAGAGCGATTTGGCGAGATTGCAGCGCGCCCCGAAGAACTGCATCTGTTTTCCCACCGTCATAGCGGAAACGCAGCATGCGATGGCATAATCGCTTCCGAATATGTCTCTCATCAGATCGTCGTTCTCATACTGTATAGCGTCCGTCTCCATGCTTATATAGGCACAGAAGCGCTTGAAATTCTCCGGCAGGTGCTCTGACCACAGTACGGTGAGGTTAGGCTCCGGACTGCTGCCGAGATTTATGAGAGTGTGAAGATATCGGAATGAATTTTTGGTAACGAGACTTCTGCAGGAGTCAAGCATTCCTCCTATGCTCTCGGTAACCCATGTGGGGTCGCCCGCAAACATTTCATCGTACTCCGGTGTTCTCAGATGTCTCACGAGTCTGAGCTTGGTGACAAGGCTGTCCACAAGCTCCTGTGCATCCTCCTCCGTGAGAGTGCCTTCTCTTAAATCTCTTTCGATATATATGTCCAGGAATGTGGAGGTCCTTCCGAAGCTCATGGCGGCTCCGTTGTTCTCCTTTATAGCGGCAAGATATGCAAAATAGAGCCACTGGAAGGCTTCTCTCGCATTACGGGCAGGTTTTGATATATCAAAGCCGTACCCTGCCGCCATATCCTTTATCATGTCGAGAGCTCTTATCTGCTCCGATATTTCCTCTCTTAAGCGTATGTTCTCTTCTTTGGAAAGATCCTTTACCTTGTCAAGATCGCGTCTTTTCTCTTCCTGTAAAATATCTATTCCGTACAGAGCGGCGCGCCTGTAATCGCCTATTATCCTTCCCCGTCCGTAGCTGTCGGGAAGTCCCGTGAGAAGGCCGGCGCTCCTGGCGCGGCGTATCTCCGGAGTATATGCGTCAAAGACGCCGTCGTTATGCGTTTTGCGATACTGTGTAAAGGCCTTGTCTATCTCGGGATCGAGCTTCAGATCATAACATTCAAGGGACTTATGCACCATCCTTATTCCGCCGTAAGGATTGACGAGCCTTTTGAGAGGCTTGTCCGACTGAAGACCTACCACGACATCATCGTCATCCGATATGTATCCGGGCTTTAAAGTATTGATACCGGATACGACCGATGTCTCGACATCGAGCACGCCCTTATCCAGCTCCTCATTGAACAGCTCAAGACATTCATCCCATATCCTTTTTGTCTTATCGGTGGGAGGCACGAGAAAATCGCCGTTTCCCGTATATTCGGTATAATTCTCTCTTATAAAATCGGCGACGTCAACGGAGCTCTTCCATTTTTCGCCTGTAAAACCGCGCCATGCATTGAAAATATCAGCGTATGTCTCAAGCATCGATACATTACCCCTCTGTTATAATATATTCCCGCGCAATCACAACATATTGTGTTCGGAATCCTGCCGGACGACTATATATCGTATAGCGCGGATTATTATAACATATAAAAAATATAATACAAGCGGTAATTTCAATTTATTTGTTTCGATGCGATCTGAAGCATTACGGCGCATTCCATGCGCTTTCTGAACAGCTCGCAGCCGTATCTGTATGTCCCGTTGATATTTCCCGACGCATGATATGCATTTGCCGCACATCCTCCCGAGCAGTACAGCTTTGCCCAGCATCCGTCGCACTCGGGTCTGGAATACACATTGCAGCGGCCGAACTCATCCCGAAGCTCTGTGTTCGTGACGCCGTCCCACACGTTTCCCATAAGATATTTCTCATCGCCCACAAACTGGTGGCACGGGTAAAGATCTCCCCAAGGTGTCACCGCAAGATATTCTGTGCCGGAGCCGCAGCCCGATATGCGCTTATATATGCACGGGCCGTGTCCCAGATCTATCATATAATGGTAAAATGTAAACGGCCTGCCCTCCCGCTCTCTTTTGAGCATTTCACAGGCGAGCTTTTCATACTGATCGAAGAGCACCGGCAGATCATCCTCTGTAAGAGCGCAGGGGTCGTCCGGAGCACAGACAACCGGCTCCATGGAAAGGCGCGTGAAACCGAGATCCGCAAGATACAACAGATCCTCTGTAAAATCAGTATTATAATGCGTATAAGTGCCTCTTACATAATATTCCTTATCGCCGCGCGCCTTTGCGAATTTAAGGAACTTGGGCACTATCCTGTCGAAGCTTCCGTTTCCCGCATAGTCAACGCGGAAACGGTCGTGAACCTCCGGCCTTCCGTCTATAGACATGACCACGTTGCTCATTTCACGGTTTGAAAATTCAATCACTTCGTCGTCAACAAGTACACCGTTGGTAGTCAGCGTAAAGCGGAAATTCTTGTTTTTATCCTTCTCTATGCTTCTTGCATACGCCACGAGCCTTTTAACCACATCCCAGTTCATAAGGGGCTCTCCGCCGAAGAAATCCACCTCGAGATTGACCCGTTTTCCGGAATTTTCTACGAGAAAATCGAGAGCGCGCTTTCCCACATCAAAGCTCATGAGCGCGCGGTCGCCTTTGTATTTGCCCTGGCTTGCAAAGCAGTATGAGCAGTTTAAGTTGCAGGTGTGGGCAACATGAAGACAAAGGGCCTTTATGTCTCCGGATCTTTTCTTAAGATCGAGATGCGCGTCTTTGAATATGTCCTCAGAAAAGAGCTTACCCGAAGCCCTGAGCTTTTCTATATCGCTCAGGCATTCTTCCAGCTCCTCCTTCGTGACATCTTCCCTGCCCGCATACTTTGTGAGCATCGCGGATATGATACCGTCTTTATCTGTATTTTCGTACATGGATATCACGTCGTATGCGACATCGTCCACAACGAAGGCAGAGCCGGAATATACGTCAAGTACTATGTTATAGCCGTTCAATTTATATTGATGTATCATGATCTCACCATAAAAATACCGCTTGTGTCCTGCACAAGCGGTACTGAATGTCTCAGGGACTTATTTCCCGTTCTTGTTCTCACATTTCTGATTAGCAACGCCGCATGAAGTCTTGCAAGCAGACTGGCATGATGTCTGGCATTCGCCGCATCCGCCCTTTACAGCGCTCTCACCCAGATCGCGTGTCTCTATTATCTGAATACGTTTCATTTAAACTGCCTCCACCTTTCAAGAAAACTTAACATTCAGATTTTACAACACTTTCACCTCAAGGTCAATACACTTACAGGCAGAAAACATATCCGGGCATTCCTCCCCGGCTTGAGCGGAATCTTATGCCCGCTTCGGAATCTTTTACGATACGGCTCAGCACCTGCCCGCTTATGATCTCACCCGGCACGATAACGGGAGTTCCCGGAGGATATGCCCATATATATTCGCCTGAGATGCGGCCTGCGCATTCCTTTAAGCTTACGGGAGTCGATCCGCTCTTAAGGGCATCGGTCATACCCATGCTCTTTTCCGGCAGCGCATTATCCGATGCTGACCCGCCGTATCCGTACGATCTTTGTATATCATCAATATTATCCTCTATCATACGGTCCGCTTTCAAAAGAGCGTCGCAAAGTCTTGCCAGCGTATCTCCGGTATCCCCGACGCCTGTCATTGCAAGAGCGCAGCAGCCGGCGCACATTTCAAGCTCTATACCGTATTCTTCGCGCAGAAGCCTCATTATATATGCGCCCGAAATATCGCCCGAGGCGGATGATATAATTATCTTTGACTTATCTTTCGCGAATGCAAAGCCGCCGCCGGGCACGAAGCGCTCTGTTGTAAGGATCCTGAGACTGCGGGATGCATCGTAAAATAAGTCCAGCGCCGTCGACCATTCTTCAAATGCCGCCGGGCCGTTTTCTTCCGTATATCCGATAAATCCGCATATTGATGAGGATAAAATGTAGGAAGGACTGCTCGACTGAAACATAGCCGTATTCCTTCTTATTTCAGAAGTGCTCACGCCCATTTCACATGCGCTTTTATTTATGTGAAGTACGGCTGTCTGAGTAAGGCACGGAAGCGTTTTGTGAAGGCTCTGTATCACGATGTCCGCACCGCATTTTACGGCGCTCAGAGGCATACTGCGTGAAGAGCCCGGGCCAGCGCCGTCGTTAAAGTCCGCAAAGCCGAGATGAGCTCCGTGCGCTTCATCGACTATAAGGAGCACTCCGTGCCGGTGACATACCTGTGATATACCGCATATATCGCTTATTATACCCTCGTATGTAGGACTTGTTATGATGACGGCGATGATGCAGGTGCCGTCACGCTCTGCTCTCGTAAGCTCCCTGTCAACGCTCTCCGGTGAAACGCTCCCCCATATTCCCAGCTTTTCGTGTATATCAGGCACGATATAACGCACATCGGCACCTACTGTTTCGGCGGCATTGTACACCGACATATGCGAGCCTCTGCATATGAGCAGCGCACTGTGCGCGCCGCGGGATAATGATAAAAAGGCAGCGCGCACCGCAGCCAATATGCCGCATGTGCTCCCGTTTACGAGCAATATGCTCTCATCAGCACCGAACAGCGAAGACATTCGGCGCTCCGCGTCGCTAAATATCCCTTCGGGACAGTTCAGGTTGTCAAAGCCGTCTATCTCTGTTATATCCGCGCGCGCGCCGAGAGCAGAAAGCCATTTAAATGCTTCCGTGTTCCTCTTGTGTCCCGGCATATGCATGGGCAATACGCCTGACTCTGAATATGCTTTTAATCTATCAGTAAGCGATTCCACTTCACTCTATCATTCCGAATCTGTCAAACCAGTACAGCACGTGCGAAGCAAAGCCGTGATCGCAGCTTGCGTGATCGCCTTCGTTTTCCCAGAGAGTGCCGGTCTTTTCGGCCATATATGTAAAATAGTCCGATATATTCTTAAGTACCACATCTCTGCTCCCGTACATTGTGAGCAGATCCATCCTGAGATAATTGCCTATGAACGCATTGGCGAAATATATCTCGGGCCATTTGCCGCTGCTTCTTCTGTCCCTTCCGAAATCACGCACGAGTATATCCCAGAGCTCGGGATACATTTCGGGCGTTGCCGTACCCGTGTGGAAGGCATAATACTGGCAGCTCTCCGTATATTCGCCCGAAAGCTCCAGCGCGCCGTCCTTTCTGTAGGCATTGTCGCAGAAGAATCCCTTTTCGGTATAAGACATTTTACGTATCACATTTCTGAGCTCATCCGCTTCCTTCGCAAGCTCCCCGTCGCCGTAAAGCTCCGCGGCCACGCCCTTCATCTTGGCGTAAAGCATGTTTGAAGGAAAGTTCACATCCTGTACGAGCTCGTTAGACTTGCTCCACTCGAGAAATACCCATGATTCAAGCTTCTCGAGGAGCCCGTATTCGTTTTCAAACCTTCTGAAATACTTAAGCAGTGCGTAAACCTTGTCTTTTGCTTTGGCTATGAGCTCCCGGTCCGACGTACGCTTCATGTATTCTCCGAGCTCTACAACAAACCACATGGCCCAGTTCGGTATGAACTCTCCGTTGTAATGATCCGACGGATAACACATGGGAAGCATGCCCTCGGGAAGGCATTTAAAGCCGTCGGGCAGTATAAAGTTCTCCAGGAAATTCCTCTCTACCTGCGATCCGCCGGTGAGCACGCGTTCCACACGCGATGTAAAAAAGCTGTCGCAGAGCCATCCGGCGCGTTCTCTGGACGGGCAGTCCATATATATGTCAAACGTATTCTGTCTGTACGTCTCCACCGCCGCGTCAAATATCAGGCGCAGATCATTATCGTCCGACTTCAGTTTTTTATTGACCGCGGGAGCTCCTATGCGCCTTATGTGAACGTTTCTTATATCAGAATCGGCATTTTCCGAATAAAAGCGTATGAATCTGAATGTATAAGGCTCCACCGACAGGAATCTCATTTTACCGGGAGACGTCTTCATCACTATGACATTTGCGGAGTGCATCCTCGTATAATCTATGTTTCCGTCCCTCAGTATCTCGTCAAAAATGACTGTGATCGCGTTTTCGGAGCTGCACTCAAGCTCAAAGCCTATGAGTCCCGTAAGATTTTTACCCATGTCGAATGTGGCGAAGCAGCGCCTTCCGATACGGGCGCCGTCAGTGCGTGAAACGCTCTCATCCGTTATCTCCGGGTCAAACCGCTGTACGTACGACGTGGAGAGTATTTCAAGGGTATCCTTCGGGAATCCTTTAAGGTTCGGCCCCACGGCGGATATGGCGCGGTCGTCAAAATACTTTTCTTTGTCGGTTATGCCGAAGGTGCCCCTTTGTATGACGGACACGGCCTTCTCCGTCTCATATTCGCCGTAGAACACGCCTCTTTCGATATACTCTTTATGTTCGTCGCTCTCTTCGAGTAAAACGTCCGTATATCCGCTGCGGGTAAAATCATATGCCTCGCAGAAGGGTCTTTGATATGAATAGCGCTGCACCCTTCTCAATTTGGCGTTCCATATGCCCGCTCTGAAATATGTCTGATCCTTATCCGTATAAGCAGTTATCCCGTTTTCCGTTTCTATTTCAGCGGCAAGGAATGAAGGCGCGTCTATGTGACAAAAGCTGTTCGCGGCATATCCCATAACGATTATACTCACTGTGTTGGTTTCTCTGTCGAGCGTTATGGGAAGCTCATCGACTCTGTAAAATCCGTGGGCGGTCCTGGCGGGGCCCACAGCCGCAAAGCTGTCGTTCACATATATGTTATAATACGACGCGCCTGTTATGCGCAGTACGGCTTTATCGCTCTTTGCGCATTCGGCTTTAAAAACAAGCGTTATGTTCATTTCACGTGACGCGCCTTCCTTCCATACGGGGCGCGCCTTTTTAAAAGTTACTTTTCGGCTCAGCATACTGAATCGTCCTCTCTTATGATGCCCTCTTATAATATAAATCCGACGCGTCTGTATACGTCCTTCTTTGTGATCTCGGCTATCTCACGTGCTCTTTCCGCGTTTCTTCCGAGTATTCCGTCAAGCTGTGCTCTGTCGCTCATGAGGAGCTCATATTTCTCGCGTATGGGAGCGAGACAGTCGCATACGGCGCTCCCGACTGCCATTTTAAAATCACCGTATCTGCTTCCCGCGAATTCCTTCTCGGCGTCCTCTGTCGTGATACCTTTAACGGTCGCATATATGTTGAGAAGATTGCTTATTCCCGGTTTGTTTTCGGGATCGAAGCGCACCTCGGAGCCCGAGTCGGTTACGGCACGCTTGAATTTTTTCATTATAGAATCGGGTTCCTCCGTAACCAGCACGAAATTACCGGAATTGGTGTCCGATTTGGACATTTTACGGTCCGGTTCCTGAAGGCTCATTATCCTCGCCCCCTGTTTTGATATGAGCGGCTCGGGCACGGTAAACGTTTCACCGTACAGTTTATTAAAGCGTATGGCAATGTCTCTTGCCAGCTCAAGATGCTGCTTCTGGTCGTTCCCGATAGGTACGAATCTGGACTGATACAGTAAGATATCCGCTGCCATGAGAACGGGATATGTGTAAAGTCCCGCATTTATGTTGTCCGCGTGCTTTGCGGATTTATCCTTGAACTGAGTCATGCGGTTAAGCTCGCCCATGTATGTGTAGCATCCGAGTATCCAGGAAAGCTCTGCGTGCTGATGAACATGCGACTGTACGAAGAGTATCGATCTGTCCGGATCGAGTCCGCACGCCATATAGAGAGAAAGGAGCGAATATGAGCGTTCTTTAAGAAGCTCCGGGTCCTGGCGCACTGTGAGAGTGTGCATGTCTACGATGCAGTAAAGGCACTCGTAATCGTCCTGAAGCTCCGGAAAATGTCTGAGCGCTCCCAGATAGTTCCCCAATGTTATGTTTCCCGACGGCTGTATGCCGCTGAATATTCTCTGCTTTTCTGTGTTTGTATTCATTATTTTTACCTCATATTTTTAAAATATCTGATGATTTCACTATGATAACACCCGGGTCACAATTTTACAATACCCGCGTCCGCCAGTTTTTGAACGGACATGAGTATGCCCGTTTTAGCGCTGTGCCATGTGAGTCCTCCCTGAAAATATACGGCATAAGGCTCTCTCATAGGGCCGTCGGCGCTGAGCTCTATAGATGAGCCCTGTATGAATGTACCGGCTGCCATTATGACCTCGCTGTCGTACCCCGGCATCGCCCACGGCTCCGGAGCCGCATAGCTGTCTACGGGCGCTGCCGACTGTATGCCGAGGCAGAATGCCTTCATTGCCTCGGGAGAGCCCAGCTCCACCGCCTGTATTATGTCATGTCTTTTCTCTGCGCTCGAGGGTACTGTCCTGAATCCGAGCTTTTCGTATATATGCGCTGCGAATACTGCTCCTTTAAGAGCGCCGGCGACGACCTGAGGCGATATGAAGAGACCCTGATAAAGCGATGTGAGTATTCCGAGGTTTGCGCCCACCTCCTGTCCGAGGCCCGGCGCGCTGAGTCTGTAGGCGCATCTATCAACACATTCTTTTGTGCCGCATATATATCCCCCGCAGGGTGCAAGACCTCCGCCGGGATTCTTTATGAGCGAACCCACCGCCATGTCCGCGCCCACCTGAGTCGGCTCGGTTATCTCCGTAAACTCGCCGTAGCAGTTATCCACCATACATATTATGTCCGGCTTTATCGATCTGATAAAGCTTATCAGATCGCCTATCTGCGACACCGAGAAGCTGGGCCTTGTCTTGTAGCCCTTTGAGCGCTGTATCTCGACCATTTTTGTTTTTTCATTTATTGCGCTCCTTATGGCATCGAGATCGAACGTACCGTCCTCTTTAAGCTCAACCTGTCTGTACCTTACGCCGTACTCCTTAAGGGAGCACGGGGACGGGCGTATTCCTATCACTTCTTCGAGAGTGTCGTACGGCCCTCCGGCCGGGCACAGCAGCTCGTCTCCCGGCAGGAGATTTGCCGAAAGTGCTATTGCAAGAGCGTGTGTCCCGCATGTGATCTGCGGGCGCACGAGCGCCGCTTCGCTTCCGAAGCAATCGGCATATACCTTTTCGAGTATCTCTCTTCCCATGTCATTGTAGCCGTATCCGGTCGTTGCCGCAAAGCATGCTGCGTTCACACGGTTTTTCTGCATGGCTCGGAGTATCTTTGCCTGATTGTATTCCGCCGTTTCGTCTATCTCACGGAAACGGTCAACAAGCGCATTTTCGGCATCGAAGCCTATATCAAGCGCGGCTCTGCTTATGCCGAGCCGCTCATAGATCTCATACATTTCTTTTTTATGCAAATATTTCACCTGTCCTCACGGTAATAATTAAGTCCCATGGCCGCCGGCTGGTTTGTTTTCTTATTTGTTATGGATGAGATAACAAGCACTATCGCGGTTATTATGAAAGGCAGCGCAGAAAGGAACTGAGGCGGCACGCTCTTGAGCCAGCCGAGCACCCCCGGAAATGTGTCGGCAAGCGCTCCGCTGTTCGCTTTGAGCGCGTAGAAGAGGCCGAATACTATCGTGCCGAGTATGGCATACAGTGTGTTCCAGTTTGCAAATATGACAAGTGCTATGGCTATCCACCCGAAGCCGTTCGTCCACGTATTGCTTCCCTCGAAGCTTCCGGAAAGAGACACGCACATGAGAAGGCCGCCTATTCCCATTATGCCGGATCCTATCATTATATGCACATACTTGTAAAATGTTATGTTCACGCCCACTGCATCCGCAGATGCGGGATTTTCGCCTATCGCGCGGAGCCGCAGGCCGGGTTTTGTGTATTTCAGATACCACCACACGAGCACAGCGGTGATTATAGCCATGTACACAAGTATATTGTGCGAGAACAATGCCTCACCGATCACGGGTATCCTGCTCAGAAGCGGTATCCTTTTGGGAGAGGCTCCCTTCCAGAATCCCATATCCGGCGACATCTCGGGCCATTTTCCCGATGCCTTTACGGCGTTTCCTATGAAGAAATACAGTCCGAGCCCGAAGGTCGTTATAGTAAGGCCCGTGACATTCTGATTTGCCTGCATCGTAACGGTCAGAAATGCAAATATCAGACCGCACACGGCGGCGAATATGAACGCGAACAATATGCCCGCATATATGCTGTCAAAGGAGCATCCGAGCAGATAACCGCCCATAGCGCCCACGGCCATGGTACCTTCCACGCCGAGATTGAGGCTTCCGGATCTTTCGGTGAGTATCTCGCCTACCGTTCCGTAAAGGAGACCCATATTGTACTGTATCACTGCAAAAAGAAAAGCTGTTATGACTCCTGCCGCATTCATTTTACATACGCCTCCTCATCGCTCTTACGGCGCCCTGTATTGATAACGATCTTAAAACGTATAAAGAAATCAGCGGCAAGTACTATGAACAGTATTATACCCTGTATCAGATCGGCAAAATGACTGTCAATGTTCTTAAATTCGGAAGCCGCCGTCATACTCCCGAAACGAAGCACTGTTATGAGGAACGATACGAGCAGTATGGCAAATGAATTTAGCTCTGCGAGCCATGCCACGATTATTCCGGTCCAACCCACATCGTTTGTGATAGATGTGGAAAGAGACTGAGATGTGGAAACATGCATGGCTCCCGCCGTTCCTATCAGGAAAGCAGAAATGAATACTGTCCTGCATATCACTCTTTTTACATTTATGCCGGCGTATCTCGCCGTGTTCATGCTGTCTCCCACGACAGATATCTCATAGCCCTGCTTTGTATTTTTCAGGTATACGTACATAAGAAATACGAGCGCCACTGAGAATATAAATGATATGTTCAGTGAAAGATCGCCTATCCGGATGCACGGCATGACAGTATTTCCCGGTATCGTACTGAACTTGGGCCTCTGGGAATCGGCTCTGAGGAAGAAGTTCCATTCGCGCTTCGTCTCCCCGAAATATGTTATCATGTACAGAGCTATGTAGTTGAGCATGAGCGTAAAGAGCGTCTCATTAGTGTTGAATCTGACCTTCAGAAAAGCTGTCAGCAGACCTGCAAGGCCGCCCGCCGCTCCGCCTGCCAGAGCCATCAATATAACGCTCATATACGGATTTACTCCGGACGGCAGGCTGAATGCGACCGCCGCTCCCGCAAGGGCTCCGAGTATGAACTGTCCTTCGCCGCCTATGTTCCAGAATCTCATTTTAAATGCCAGCGAAAGGGCGAGCGATGTGATGAGGAGCGGTACCAGATTCATAATGAAATTGGATATGAGCTTGTAGGGGAAGGCATGTCCTATCATGCCTATCGTCAGGACTTTTTTGTAATAATTTATGGGGTCGACATCAAGTGAGACAAGAAGGAGCGCTCCAATACAAAGGGCCGCGAGCACGGCGGCGACATAAAACAGAGCCGCATACTGCTTCTTGAGACCTTCTCTCTTTATTATACGTATAAAAGGTTCGGATTTAACTCTTTTTTTGCCGATACCGCTCATTGTGCGACCTCCTCTGCGGAGTCTCTTGCAATTCCCGCAACCTTGCCGTTTATTTCGGATATGTCAAGAGCTCCCGTCATCATAAGGCCCAGATCCTCTTTGCTCGCCTTGCGCGCGTGAACGACACCCATGAGCCTGCCGTGGCAGAGCACCATTATCTTATCGCACAGTGCGAGCATCACATCAAGGTCTTCTCCCACGAAAAGTATGCCCGTGCCTTTCTGTTTCTGTTCGTTAAGTATATCGTATATTGCATACGATGAGTTTATATCCAGTCCGCGCACGGGATAAGCCGTTATTATGACATTCGGATCCGAATCGATCTCACGCCCCACCAGCACCTTCTGTACGTTTCCTCCCGAGAGGCGGCGCACCGGTGTTTCCGTTGAAGGCGTGACTATACCGAGCCTCTTTATGACCTCCTGTGCCTTGCTCCTTGCCGCGTTTCTGTCAACTAAAGGTCCCTTGTTCTGACTGCGGTATGTCTTGAGCATCATGTTGTCGGTAACGGAGAGCGAAGGCGCAAGACCCATGCCCAGTCTGTCTTCCGGTATGAAG
>CANQOI010000035.1 GCA_947625435.1 uncultured Clostridia bacterium
TATGTATATATTCTGACATAACTTAGTGGTAAAATTTAACATACTTCTGACAGAAGTTACAACAAACAGATTTTGAGAGGATTTGTTGCACGATGAGGATTTCTATTTGTGACAATGAGCAAAGAGTACTTGATCACTTAAAGAAAATAATTCATGCCAGATACCCTGACGATGAAATAGATTGTTATTCTGATGTTCAGAATTTTATAGATTACAGTGACAAGGTACTGCCGTACGACCTTGTTCTGATGGATATTGTATTCGACAGCGGCATAAACGGCATAAATGCAGG
This sequence comes from uncultured Clostridia bacterium, assembly GCA_947625435.1. Taxonomy (GTDB): domain Bacteria; phylum Bacillota; class Clostridia; order UBA1212; family UBA1255; genus Egerieisoma. Next base: position 293 of record CANQOI010000035.1, read on the forward strand.
CGGTCTGTATCAATCCCGCCACCCCGAGTCCCATATCATTTTTATAACGGCGTACGGCGACAGGTTTGCTCAGGATATTTTCAGTAATGTCACTCCCTGCGGCTACCTGTACAAGCCTGTGGATACATCGAGGCTTTTTTCTCTTATAGCCGATGTTAAGAATAAAATATGCACATCCGTTCTGAAGGTTCAGCCCATAGGTGAACCTCCTACCGAAATAAGACAGAACGATATAATCTACATTGAAAGCGACAAGAGAAAGGTTCATATTCACATTTCGAGAAGCGAATTATCCTGTTACGATAAGCTTGATAATATACAGGACAGGCTTTCCGATCTTTTTATCAGATGCCATAAGAGCTACATCGTAAATCTGACAAAGGTTGCATCTCTTGACGCTAAGACGTTCGTACTTTATAATGGTGTCCGCATTCCAATAAGTCAGGCTCGCTTTGCTGATTCAAAAGCTTCTTTTTTCCGTCTTCTTGGTATGTATCTTGAATAAAGATTAATACATTCCGAGCGGAGGCGCTTATATAATGAGTTATGCCATAGCGTATGCCATAATGTACGTAATGAATGTCATGCTTTTCATGTCCATGGAGATAGGGTTTCTTTTGATCTTCCCTCTCAGGTGGAAGCATAAATGGGTTCCATGCATCGCTTATTTGGTATATTTTACATTGCTCTACCCTTTGGCATATCAGGGCAGCCCGATACACAGTCTCGCATGCATAGCCGGCATATTTTTGTCCCCCGTCATTTTCTATAAGGGCAAGACCGGAGAGAAGATATTCGTGGCTTCTGTTCTCATAGCCATTTCCATACTCTCAGATCACATAATTGAAGCTATTTTCTATTTTATAGGCATCGAATTGACAGGCGTCCTCGATGAACACGTTATAGAAGCCGCGATAATAATATTTCCCGTATGCATCGCGGAGGAATTTCTGTTCGTATATTTATGGAACAGGTTTAAGAAAAGACAGTCGCTCGCAAACATAAATATGATGACATTCTCGGTGTTTCCCATGACACAGATACTTTCTTTTATCCTTATAACGTATTTTGTTTGGATAATCAAGTTCACTCCGAACAAGGATATTAACTTTATTCCCTTCTGGGCCGCCGTTTTCCTTATAATGATAATGTACGTGCTTTCCGACATACTTTTATTCAGAGCCATATATCAGAACTCTCAGAATTCAAATTTAAAAGAGCAGATCAAAATGCTCGAGAAGAAAAACGAATGGGAGATCGAATACAATAACATGATAATACAGAAGGAACGCGAAGCGGCTAAGATAAGGCATGATTTTTTGAACGTCATACAGATACTCAAGCTCGAAGCAGACAGTCCGTCCGGATCCGAAAGATCGGAAAAGGTCCTTAAAGATCTGGAGGAAGAACTGGGTAAGACCGCGCCTTCTAAAATATGTGACAATCCCTTTATAAACATCATCATTTCGGAGAGAATGAAAACGGCAGCCGAAAGGAATATCGCTTTTGATACCGATATCAGGCTCAGAGAGTATGACAGCATCTCCAGTCTTGATATAAGCCGCATTTTCATAAATCTTACGGACAATGCCCTTGAAGCGGCATCCAAAGCGCAGGATAATGCTTCGGGAAAGCATTTCATACGCATGAGCGGAGCCGAAGTAAACGGATATCTCATCATACGATCCGAAAACACATACGACGGTGTTATCAATAAGCAGGGCTCTGTCATAAAGACAAGAAAACCCAAAGATATCGATCACGGTCTCGGCCTTTCTATCGTAAAGAGCATCGCCGAAAAATACAACGGCGGACTCGTGATAGACTATAACGGATCGGTCTTCACGGCGACAGTCGCACTCAGACTCTGATACAAGACTGTAATATTACACTATCTCTATTATACTCACACTCATATCGTCTGCATCGTATCCGCTTTTTTCGTTCAGTGAAACGGCCTTTGAAATGATCTCCTCTGCGGCTTTATGACAGAGGCCTTCATCACCCATATGTTTCCTCACTGCAGCGGAGATGTATTCATAAAATACCTTGTTGTTTACTCCGGCATTATTGAATGAATCCATGACTCCGTCGGTATACATAACGATGCAGTCGCCTTTTGACACCGTACATTCTGTCTTCTTGCAATACATATCGTTTATGTCGGCCGCCACACCCGCGGGCGGACGGTTCATCTCTATTATGCGTGAGCTTTCCTTTCCCACGACCACGGAGGGAACGGCGCCCATTTTCACAAATACCGCGACCTTTGACTGCCTGTCTATCTTACAAATATCCATAGAAGCTGTCACGACATCGGAAGCGCCGGATGTGAGCATCATATTGACCATTGATGCCGCAGACAGTATATCGATGCCGCTCTTAATATACAGCTCCGAAAGATGTACGGCGGCTCCGCTCTGAACCGCGGCTTTTCTGCCTGTCCCCATTCCGTCGCTCAGTATACAGTAGCTGCTGCCGTCGCGGCATTCGGTGAAAAGATATGAGTCTCCCGACACTTTCATGTCGGGAGCGGGCAGGCATACTGTCTCTGACCTGACCGATATTTCATTTTTTACCGTAAAATACATTTCTTTCATGCCGTTCTTCATGTGACTTCTTTTCACGGAAAACAGCTGCATACGCTTGCCGGCGGTTTTTGATATCACTTTGGTCATCAGATCGATCTTATCCTTTTTATAGTCTTTATAAGTATACAGCGTTATCTCGGGAGAATCATTTCCGCCTTTAACAAAGACAGCGTCATAAATGTATATCTCATGCTTTTTCAGGGCGTTTATTATCTGCTTTTCTCCTTCAAAATCATAATCCGTCGCCTTTCGTATATCGTCCGCTATCTGCATTGACATAGAACCCATTTCCTTAAGCTGCTTTACTATGAGCGACCTGCATTCGGATATTTTTGCATTGCATATCTTTTCTTCCCGCTGCAGTTCGACAGATATCTTTATCTCATTTATCATATCTTCCGGTCTGATACATATCTCACCCAGTTTTCTCGTAAGCCCGATATTACTTTCGTCGTCCCTTTCTATGGCATGCATGCATTCGAGCACGGTTTTTTCACGGGCTCTGTAGTCGCGCGCCCAGCAGCTGTCGTTCATTTTACAGCCGGAGCACACTCTGCTGTGAATACGCACTATGCACGGATCCTCCTTAACGCGTTCAGCGCCCGCCGTACTTATGTCCATAAACTCAGACGACATTTCAGCAAGTGTCTCCGAGTAAAATGTCGCTCTTCTTATGGCTGCGTTCCTGACTTTTCCCGCATAGTCAAGTCTTGCGGGCACGCTGTCTGCATCGGAGATTTTCCTGCCGGCCCTCATATCCGCAATGTAGGGTATCTTTATGAAATCCGTAAATCTTTTGGGGAGTATGACAAAGAGAATACTTGCAAAGCCCGTTTCGTACATTGCATATACCGATTCCTTAGTGCCTCCCAGTACGGCGGTAAGTATTATATTTCCTATCACGAATCCCGCCACGGTACCGCCCTTCCCCATACGCGCAAAAAGTCCCGACAGGAATCCGCAGAATGCATACAGACATATCATGTAAGCCGATAACGGATTTGTGATGATACCTATCATCACTCCCGCAGCCGCTCCCGTACCTATTCCGCCGCGGAGGCTGAAGGACATTATCATGCATATGCTTATCATATTTCTGAGTGAAAGGCCGAATATCACCAGCGACGGGAGTCCCATAAGTCCTACCATTAAAATGATCGCAGCACATGCCAATTCCTCGGCTCCGAGCCTTTGCTTTGCTGTGGTATTTCCGTCTATGAGAGCCGATGCCGACTGTTCGCCTGTCCTGTAGACAAAAAACATTATGAACGTGGCCGCGAGCCGTATGATGATATTGATAAGATCGAATATACTGCCCTTCGCAGATGCAAATATCATCACGAGCGGTATTATATTTGATAATGCGAGCGCCGCGCCGCACTTGACGGCAAACGGAAATGTATCGTCATCATGAGCCCTCAGAAAAAGATACGACAATGTGTACAGTATGACCGTCACGGCCGATATGACAGCCTGCTGCCATATTCCGGTGAGCAGTGAGCCTATTATAAGTCCCGAAGCATATAAAATGATGTTCACCGCGCCGCCGCTCATATCGTACGCTGTGAGCGCGGCCGCGTATGCCGCGATGCCGAACGGCGATATGCCGGATATTCCCGCTCTTGCGGCAAGTAAAATATAAGCTGCATAGATCACGCTTTTTTTATTTATTACTCCCATACATTACTCCACCTGTCATGTGTGCTTTATCTTTTGCAGACATCATAGTAATACATGGAAGCGGACGAATGATGGCGAAACAGGTTTATGACGAAAATATTATGGGCGGTCTGAATGAGGAAGCCGCTTTAACGGGTATGTGACTGCGTTCCAATCTCTTACGGAGGTTTTCCGCGAGTAAAACGACTCCCGGCATTTCCGTGTGATAATGTCCCGCACATATCACGGCAAGATCAACATATGTAAGCGCGACTGCATCCGAATGCTTTATTTCACCGGTAACGAGTATATCGATACCGCATTCTTTCGCCCACTTTGTGTCACCGTCAAATGCTCCCGATGACACGCCTACTTCGGATACCGTGATGTCTTCTGTGCTTTTAGCATGAGGATAGGCCGGAAGTATCAGCCCCACATGCTGAGCGGAAAGAGACGATCTTATGAATCCGGCATATTTTGCAAGAGGCATGCGCTCTGAAAGGCTTCCGAATCTGTGGTGACCGGACGCATCTTTTTTTATGTCTGTTATTCCGCAAGCAGCCGCCAGCGCGTCATTTATGCCGCCGTCTGCGTAATCAAGATTCGTATGGGCGGAATAGACGCACATGTTGTTTCTTACAGCGGCGCATAATGCCTGCTTTGTGTCATCACACACATCATGTACGGAGCCGAATATGAGAGGATGGTGCGATACAATCATATTGTGCCCCGAGCATACGGCTTCTTCTATTACGGAGACAGTCACATCAAGACAGACTGTTATGCCGTATATTTCTGCGTTCGGGCTGCCTGTCTTGAGTCCCGGAGAGTCCCACGGTTCCGCAAGGCAAAGAGGCGCCGTTTCGTTTTCGATCAAATTTATTATTTCAGAAGCCTTCATTTTTGTATCCCCATCCTTCTGCCTAGCTCACTAAGCAGGTCTGTACACATTTTTTTGCGTTTTTCCTTTTCGATATCCGTCATTTTACAGGCTTCGAGGCCGCGCAGTATATTTGAATATTTTACCGCGAGCGATCTGAAATATACGCTATCGTTTTCCGAGAGCCTTTCCGGCATTATCTTACCGGTAAAACATTCGGTTTCGGTGCAGTCTTCGGAAAGCCCCGTATAGACACATTTTAAAGTGACATAGACGTGAGCGCCGTCTCGCACCGCCTGCTCGTCCGTTATGCGGAATCCGCTCTGCCAGAGAAATCTTCTGACTTCATTCTCGGCAGTGTTGGGCTGCAGTATAAGACATGTGTTTTCAGGAAAAGCGCCGCATGTCTTAAGCTTTCCGGACAGGATAGAGCATACGGTATAGCCTCCCATTCCGGCGATTATGACCGCTCCGAAATCTCCGGCATCGCGGCCCTCAAGTCCTGCGCACTGCAATATTTCGATATTATTTTCACAACCGTATAGTAAAATATTCTTACGCGCGATCTTAAGCGGCTTTTCTCTTATGTCGGAAGCCAGAGCGGAGCTGCATTTTCCCGACTGTACGCAGTAAATGGGAATGAGAGCATGATCTGTGCCCACGTCCCATATTTTTTCGCAGTGCGGCACCATGCCGCATACTGTATCAAGTCGGTTCCCCATCTGTGCGTTTAATATATTCAACGACATATTTTATAAATTCCTCTGCTATATCGCCGGATCTGAGTTTGCCCTTCGTTTCACCGTGTTCAAATACAAGAGCATCGCCGTTCCCTCCGGCTATGCCGATATCGGCGTCGGAGGCTTCGCCCGGGCCGTTTACGGCGCAGCCCATTACGGCGACATGCAGCGGCTTATTGATGATACCCTTATCTTCAAGTTCATTCAGATATTTCTCCACCTTCTGTGCGGTTTCTATAAGATTTATGCGGCATCTTCCGCATGAAGGGCAGGAAACGAATCTGACGAATTTTTTTCCTCCGAGATCGAGAGCATGCAGGAGCTCACGTCCGACCTTAACCTCCTCTGTGGGATCTCCCGTAAGTGAGACACGTATCGTATCGCCTATGCCTGAAAGAAGTACGCCGCCTATACCCGCGCATGATTTCACCGTTCCGGCAAAAGGAGTCCCGGCTTCTGTTACGCCCACATGCAGCGGATAATTCCTGAGCTCGGACATTTTTTTGTATGCTTCATACGTGACCTGAGCGTTAGATGCCTTCAGCGATACGGCGATATCATAAAAATCAAGCTCTTCTAATATTTTTATATGCCTGAGCGCACTTTCTGTGATAGCGGCGACCTTATCTGACATGCCCGCAGCTTCCTTATCGAGAGAGCCGCCGTTCACTCCGATACGAATGGGAATATTCCTTTCTTTTGCGGCTTTAACGACAGAAACCGTATTCTCACGGCTTCCTATATTGCCCGGATTTATGCGTATCTTGTCCGCTCCGTTTTTTATACAGATAAGAGCGAGTCTGTGATCAAAATGTATATCGGCCACAAGCGGTATATGTATTCTCTTCTTTATGGCAGACACGGCCTCCGCCGCTTCGGCATCGGGCACGGCAACGCGCACGATATCGCACCCCGCCTCTTCAAGTCCGAGTATCTGTCTGACCGTGGAATCCACGTCGCGTGTATCCGTATTTGTCATAGACTGTACGCTTATGGGCGCACCGCCTCCCACAGCCACATCTCCCACATATATTTTTCTGGTTTCTTCTCTTTTATACATATGCATGAGCCGTCCTTCTCCGATATATGACCGTTTAAGATCGTATTATCCTGAATATATCATTGCCTGCCACGAAAAGCGAGAAAAGTATGAGCAGAGCCAGGAAAATAAGAGAAACAATGGCTTCTTTCTCGGGAGGCACTTTCTTTCCGCGTCTTATGAACTCGATTATAACGAATATGAGCTTACCGCCGTCGAGTCCCGGTATGGGAAGCACGTTGAATGCCGCAAGATTAGCGCTTATGAGGGCTCCCATTTCAAAAAGAGCGCCTATCCTGAGCCCAACGCTCGCATCGGCGGTAACGACATCATTTACGGCTGAAGTAAGACCTATGGGGCCTGTCATCGCGTCCATGCCTATTTTACCGGTAATGAGCCATTTGAGAGAGCAGAAGACCGATTTCACAAGTGAAACGTTGTACAGGAAAGCATTTCCGATCGTTTTAAAAATATTGCCTTTGTTATAGGTAAAGCTGAAGCCGTAATAAAAGTTATTATTACTGATATGAGCAGGATAATCTGCGACATACTCGTCCCTTGTCACGCCTTCCTGCCTTCCGATCTCATTTCCGGAAGTATCGTATTCGGTAATGACCATATTGTAATCAGGGGCATCTTCGGATATACGCGTGAACAGGTAGACTGTCTTTGATCCGTCATCCTGCTGCAATGTGATCTCGCGCATGTCGTCTGTCCATTTTACAGTGTGCTCTCCCACATGTGTCTTTTTATCTCCGTCTATCCTGTAAACAGACGTGACCAATGATCCTGCGTTCTTATCTTCACTGTCCGTTATATTTACTTTTTGTGAAACGTCGAATATCTCTTCACTGCCGTCGTGCTTTTCGACTGTGATCTCATTACTGCCGTCCGAAACGAATCTTGACAGCTCAAAATCGAGCATATTATGAATATCATAGCTGTTGATCTCTACTATTTTGTCATTTTCGCGAATGTCCATGAGAGATGCGGGCATATACCCGGAGACACTGCTCACACGGCTTGTGACATAGCCGTCAACCATGAATATAACGGTCATTATGACGATCGCAAGCAATATATTCATGAAAACGCCGGCGAGAAGTATTATAGTGCGCTGCCACCGGGGCTTATTGCAGAAGGCACTGTCCGAATCCTCGGTAGTCTCCTCGCCCTCCATCGCACAGAAGCCTCCGAGAGGAAGGCATCTCACTGAAAATACGGTGCCTGTTTTTTTCCCCTTGCGCGAAAATATCTTAGGCCCCATAAATATGGCAAATTCATTTACTTTTACTCCGAAAATACGCGCCGCTATATAATGGCCCCATTCGTGCACCACCACAAGTACCGTCAATATGAGCAGCATTATTATTATGCTTCCCGCAATACCGAGAGCAGAGATCAGACCGGACATTTTATACCTCCAGCTGCGGCTCTTGCCCATTTGTCAGCCGCAATTATTTCATCAAGTGAGGGATCCTGAATGAACGGGCACTCCTTTGAACGCATGTGAAGATCCATCACCTTACGTATATTATACTGTATATCGTTGAATTTTATATTACCTTTGAGAAAACTCCCCACGGCTATCTCGTTCGCGGCGTTCATTACGGCAGGCATCGTGCCTGACATGTCGGCGGCTTCGATGGCATATCTCAGGCACGGAAATGCGTCCGTGTCCGGCTTTTCAAACGTCAGGCTCCCTATTTCGGTAAAATCCGGGAGAGGCGTCTCCGATTCGGCCCTTTCGGGATATGTCAGGGCAAGTCTTATAGGCACCTTCATGTCCGGATTTCCGAGCTGGGCTATGACGCTTCCGTCCCTGAACGCCACCATGGAATGCACTATGCTCTGTGGATGTACTATGACTTCTATATCCCTGTGGGATACGCCGAAAAGATGCATGGCCTCTATGACTTCAAGGCCTTTATTCATGAGCGTAGCGGAATCCACCGTTATCTTACTTCCCATGTTCCAGGTCGGGTGCTTCATTGTATCTTCCGGTGTCACCAAAGAAAGCTCCTCGAAGCTCATGCCTCTGAAGGGTCCTCCCGATGCAGTGAGGAATATCTTGCGGAACGCACGTTTATCGCGCTTGCTGTTGCCGTTCAGGCATTGGAATATAGCCGAATGCTCACTGTCCACGGGTATTATGCTCACTTTGTGCTCAGCGGCTTCTCTTATCACTATGTCGCCTGCGGCAACGAGTGTTTCTTTATTTGCAAGAGCTATATCGGTACCGTTCCTGATAGCCGCCAGTGTGGGCTTCAGGCCCATCATTCCCACAACGGCCGTTATCAGTATGTCGGCGCCGCATTCCGCCACCTTCAGGAGTCCTTCTTCTCCGTAAAATATGTCCGCCTTGAATGAAGGATCGAGCATTCTGATCTTTTCTGTGAGATTATATACATCTTCCCGCGCGGCGACACTCAATAATCTCACATTGAATTCGACAGCCTGCCTTGCGAGAAGATCCGTATTGCCGCCGGCGGCAAGGCCTGTTATCGTTATATGAGGATTGTGCAGCGCCTCCTTACGGCTGTTGAGCTCACGAACTACCTCAAGGGTCTGAGTGCCTATAGATCCTGTTGAACCAAGTACAGCAATATACATATGTCAAACACCGCCTACTCCCATAAAAAGTAAATAATAGTATACCACGGGAATAGTGAAAAGATAGCTGTCTATCCTGTCGAGTATCCCGCCGTGCCCGGGGATCAGCTTACCGAAGTCCTTTATCCCCGCATAACGCTTAATGGCGGACGCGGCCAGATCACCGAATTGTGAGATTATACCTGAAACGGCGGCAATTATAGGATAATGATAAACTGCCAGCCCTTTATATGCCCCCGTAAACCAAAGTACGAGGCCGTAGGCGGTTATTATGACGATGCTGCCCAAAAATCCGCCTATACTGCCGGCGACTGTCTTTTTGGGGCTTATAGCTTCTATCAGCTTTCTTTTGCCTATCGCTTTGCCTACAAAAAATGCGAATGTGTCGGTTGCCACGGCGGACGCGAGAGCAAGAAAGAATAAATAGATCCCTCCGTCCATAAAACGGAGCTTGACAAAATAACTTATGAGGAATGTGACATAGAATCCGCCGAATAATGTGACCGATATGTCCGCTATATTATGATCATCATGTTTTACAACGATAAGTACCAAAAGGATCATTACGAACAACAGAAAAACAGGTGCGAATATATTGAGATCGCCGGATTTTCCTATATTTACTCTTATCTCGAAGAGCGAATCGCTTTTTAAAAATATCATGACGCCGAGCAGAGCCGTGTAAAACAATCCCGCCGGTCTTACGGGCGAATAGCCTTTTTTTGAAAATGCCGTATAAAATTCAAATATGGCGACACAGCCGAAAAGAAGCACGAGCACGTCAAAAAAATATCCGCCTGTGATGATCGCGGCTATGGCAACTGCCGCCACAATGACACCTGAAATAATCCTTTGTTTCATAATGCTCAAGATCCTCCGTAACGTCTCTGTCTTTTTGTATATGCTCTGATCGCATCAATGAGCCTGCTCTCATCGAAGTCGGGCCAGAGACATTTTTCAAAATAAAATTCAGTGTAGGCAAGCTGCCACAGCAAAAAATTACTTATTCTCTCTTCCCCGCTCGTACGTATGAGCAGGTCCGGATCGGGAACGCCGGCTGTATACAGATAACGTCCGAAAATATCTTCATTTACCGCGTCGGCACTTACATTTCCGCTCAAAATATCATCGTATAATTTTCTGACGCCGGTAAGTATCTCATCACGTCCGCCGTAATTGATAGCAATAAACGCCGTCAGCTCCGTATTGTTCTCTGTCTGTTTTTCTATCCTTGCTATGGATTTCTGAAGCAGCGACGACAGTTTTGTTCTGTCGCCTATTATTATAAAACGTATCCTGTCCCGGTTGTCACCCATGATCTTGTTAAAATCCCGCAGCTGAAGGGCGAGCAGCGACATGAGTCCTTCCACTTCGGCGGAGCTTCGTTTCCAGTTTTCCGTGGAAAACGCATAGAATGTCACATATCTGATGCCCAGATCACCGGCATTGGAAAGCAGCTCTCTGTAAGTATCGACTCCCTTTTTATGTCCTGAGATAACGGGCAGCCCTTTCTGTCTTGCCCACCTTCTGTTTCCGTCCGGAATAACAGCTATATGGTGAGGTATATGTAATACCTCACCATTATATTCGACCGTATCATCATCCAACCGTTTCAATCCCTGAATCATATCTCCATTAACTCTTTTTCTTTCGTGGCAACAACCTTGTCTATCTGCGCCACATGCTTATCTGTTATGTTCTGTATTTCCTTCTCTGCTTCTTTAAGGTCGTCTTCGGTAAGTTCGTTCTTCTTCTTGAGTGCCTTAAAATGTTCGATAGCGTCGCGGCGTATATTCCTTACGGCAGTCTTTGTTTCCTCACCGTATTTCTTGACCTGTTTGGTAAGTGATATCCTGCGTTCCTCTGTAAGAGGCGGGAAAACGAGCTTTAGAGTCTTGCCGTCATTGTTGGGATTTATACCTATATCGGATTTCTGTATCGCTTTCTCGACTGCTTTGAGCACGGATACATCCCAAGGCTGGAATACGAGCATTCTCGCTTCAGGGACCGTGATATTACCCACTTGATTTATAGGTGTCTCGGTACCGTAATATTCAACAGTTATCTTGTTGAGTATCGAAGGATTGGCACGTCCGGCACGCACCGTATCCATCTGTTCTTCAAGTACGGAAATACTCTTGTCCATCTTCTCACTGAACTGCTTATAATCGTCTTTGTTTAACATTTCATTCACTCCTTCTACTGTTTATACCTTGTCATCAAATATATCACATCTTAAATAAAAGAGCAAATTCTTATTTTTTTCGTTCGAAATCTCTCATAAATTCAATGAGACTGTATACTCCCTGCTCCGGCATCGCATTATAGATCGAAGCTCTCATGCCGCCCACACTCCTGTGCCCTTTAAGATTTACAAATCCGGCTCTGTCGGCTTCATATATGAACTTCTTATCAAGCTCATCATTGCCGGTCACAAAAGGTATGTTCATTATAGATCTGTCTTTTCCCGTGACAGTCGCTCTGAACATTTCCGATGAATCAAGATGATCATAGAAGGCTTTTGCCTTTCGCTCGTTGATCTTTTCTATCGCCTTAACGCCTCCCATATCCTTAAGCCACTCAAGCACGAGCTTGCAGACATATATAGAATAAGTAGGCGGCGTATTGTAAAGAGAATCATTCGAGGCCTGTATGTCGTATCTGAGCATAGTAGGCGTATCCTCTCTGTGCTTACCAATAAGATCTTCCCTTACGATAACGACGGTAAGTCCGGCGGGACCGATATTTTTCTGAGCGCCCGCGAATATTATACCGAAATCGGAAACATTTATCTCCTGTGAAAGTATCGCAGATGAAAAATCCGCGACTAAAGGAACACTGCCCGTATCGGGGATATCGGTATAACGCGTTCCGTATATCGTATTATTCCAGCATATATGCACATAATCTGCATCCGGAGTGAAATCCTTTCTCTCTGTTTTGGGTATATATGTGAATATCTTATCCTCGGATGAAGCGACTACATTGACCTTGCAGTATTTCACCGCCTCGGCTTTGGCTTTGCTCGTCCACATTCCCGTGCCTATTATATCGACGATACCGCTTCCGCTTCCTATATTCAGCGGTATCGCAGCGAACTGCGTGGAAGCGCCTCCCTGAAGGAAAAGCACCTTATAATCATCGGGTATACCCATGAGCTCTCTCAAAAGCTTTTCGGCGCCGTAAATTATGTCTTCAAATGCCTTAGTACGGTGGCTCATCTCCATAACGGACATACCGGAGTCCTTATACTCAAGCATTTCATCCCGGGCTCTTAATAAAACGGGCTCCGGCAGTACGGCCGGACCCGACGAAAAATTATAAACTCTGCTCATAAAACCGTTTACCTCAAAATATCAAAATATCAATTCAATCAATGATAGTCCCTATTTCTTCTCCGCACACGGCTCTTACTATATTTTGCGGATCCTTAACGCCGAAAACATGTATCCTGACATTATTATCCTTGCACATAGAAGCCGCCGTAGAGTCCATCACTTTAAGATCCCTGCTCAGCACCTCAGAATGTGAGAGCCTTGAAAATTTCCTGGCATCCGAATATTTCGCGGGATCTTTGTCATATACCGCATCCACATTTTTGGCGAGCAGTATCACATCGGCGTTGATCTCTGCCGCACGCAGTGCCGCAGCGGTGTCAGTCGTAAAGAAAGGATTTCCGGTGCCGCAGCCGAATATTGTTATCCTTCCCTTTTCGAGATGCCGTACCGCCTTGTTTCTGATATACTGTTCTGCTATCTGTCTCATTTCAATAGCCGTCTCAACGCGCACATCCACGCCGTGCTGCTCGAGAGCATCCGCGAGTGCGAGTGAATTCATTACCGTAGCCAGCATTCCTATATGGTCGGCTCTCGTCCTGTCCATACGGCCGTTCTGTGCTCCGCGCCAGAAGTTGCCTCCGCCCACTACAATGGCTGTCTGAACACCCATATCGTATATTGTCTTAAGGCTTACAGCCACCTTATCAAGCATATCCGGATCCAGTCCGAAGCTTTTGCCCGAATCTGTCTTGCATGCAAGTGCTTCGCCGCTTATCTTAACAAGTACTCTTTTATATATTGGCTCATTCATTTGACGATACCTCCGCGCGTGTATTAAACATCAATATCTAAAAAAAGGGGCTTTTTTCAAAGCCCCGATACAGACTCAATAAATCATTTAAGCTGCTTCATTACTTCGTCCGCAAAGTTTTCTTCTTTCTTTGCAAGTCCTTCGCCCATCTCGTATCTCACAAAACGGCGTATGGTGATCTTCTCTCCTATCGTTGATATCATGGAGTTCAGCAGATCGATCACTTTAACATCATTGTCCTTAACGAAAGGCTGCTCGAGCAGGCAATAGTTCTCATAGAACTTTGATATCCTGCCTTCAACCATCTTATCGACTATCTTCTCGGGCTTACCCTCATTGAGAGCCTGTGCTCTGAGAACAGCCTTTTCCTTCTCAAGATCCTCTGCCGGAACATCTTCCTTTGATATATAAAGCGGATTAACTGCCGCTATATGCATCGCTATGTCCTTAACAAATGTGCGGAACTTTTCGTTTCTGGCAACGAAGTCTGTCTCGCAGTTTACTTCCAGAAGAACACCGATCCTTCCGCCGCCGTGAATGTACGATTCCACGATACCTTCACTTGCTATCCTGCCGGATTTCTTCGCTGCAGCCGCAAGACCCTTCTCTCTGAGATAATCCGCAGCCTTATCGAGATCTCCGTTCGTCTCCGTGAGCGCCTTCTTGCAGTCGTTGAGACCGGCCGATGTTCTCTCTCTTAATTCCTTGATCAAGCTTGCTGATATATTCATTTATTATTCCTCCTCTGCTTCGGAAGCCTCTAAAGCTTCGCTTTCTGCTTCTGCGGCGACGCTCTCTTCATCGGCGGCCGCTGCACTTTCGGTATATACGCCCGATTCGCCTTCTCTGCCTTCTATTATGGCATCTACCATCTTGCCCGCTATGAGCTTAACGGCTCTTATCGCATCGTCATTTCCGGGTATTACGTAATCTATCTCATCAGGATCGCAGTTCGTATCTACTATCGCTACAACGGGTATGCCGAGCTTTTTGGCTTCGAGTACGGCGTTCTTCTCAACTCTGGGATCCACTACGAAAATAGCAGCCGGCAGCTTCTTCATATTCTTGATACCGCCGAGGTTCTTCTCCAGCTTATCGCGCTCGCCCTTAAGCTTTATTACCTCTTTCTTGGGAAGACGGTCGAATATTCCCTTTTCTTCCATATCGTTGAGCTTATTGAGCTTCTCGATCCTCTTCTCGATCGTCTTGAAATTGGTGAGCATTCCGCCTAACCATCTGTTATTGACATAGTATTGGCCGCCTCTTTCGGCTTCCTCATATATCGAATCCTTTGCCTGCTTCTTTGTTCCCACAAAGAGCACTTCGCCGCCGTTTCTCGCAACATCTGCAAGAAAATAATAGGCCTCGTCTATTTTCTTTACGGTCTTCTGAAGGTCTATGATATAAATACCGTTTCTCTCCGTAAAGATGTACTCAGCCATCTTAGGGTTCCATCTGCGTGTCTGATGACCGAAGTGCACTCCGGCTTCAAGCAACTGTTTCATTGAAATTACTGCCATTACAATATCCTCCTTAAATCAATCCTCCGGCTCCTTCATATCCGTGCGGCTGACATATATGCAAAGTAATGCCAGGATGCCGCAAAGATCCGAAGCCGTGTGTATTTAACAGCGTTTGCCATTATAACAAAATACAGATATTAATGCAAGCACGTATTGCCCGTATCCGTATCACATTTTTTCGCAAAATTTATTTGATCTTCGTGCCGTCCTTGAAGGCGTTACCCACCTTATCCCCGAGCCTTATATACGTGCTGTTTATGGGATCGAATGTTATGGGATCGAGCCTGGAAGGATCTATCTTGCCGTTCTGACCTATCACTGATTCGTCTGCATTGACATTTACTATCTCGCCCACCAAGCGGCATGTGGACGGATCATAGCTTATGAGGCGGCAGTCGAGAGCCATAGGGAGCTCATCTATTACGGGAGCGTCTACGAATTCGCTCTTATGCGTGTGAAATCCCGCCCTTTCAAGTTTGTCCGGAACGCGGTTCGCCGATACTATACCCACATAATCGCATTCGGCCACATGCGCGGCGTCCGCCATGCTCACCGTAAAAGCGCGTTTCAAAAGGATATTCTTGACAGTCTTGTGATTGGCGCTGAGGCACATGGATATTTCATTTTCTTCACTTATACCGCCCCACGCCACATTCATGGCATCTGGAGTGCCGTTTTCGTCATATGTGGCAACGATAAAGACAGGCTGCGGGTATGTATAAGGTTTAGGTCCGAAATTTTTTCTCATAAAACTATCCCTCCTGAGTTAATATAAATATTTCAACCGAATCTTTTATGATGTTACCATAAGCGGCCGCTTTTTTCAAGTGTTTATGCGCAGCACGTACACAAAAAGACTAAAAAAAGCTGCCGCACGGAGGCGGCAGCCGAAGTGATCTTCTTGTTAAAATGTTCCGTTAATCTTTAACACGTTTCTTAAGGATCACGGCAACTGCTATAAGAACAAATGCCGCCGCAACTGCAGCTATGACAGCTACGTCGCCTGTGTTCGTGTTGGGAACGTTGTTGTTATTTCCGCTGTTATCCGGTGTAGGATCGGCAGGCGTTGTGGGCTCATCGGAAGGATCCGTAGGCTCCGAAGGCGTAGGCTCGTCCTCTGCAGGAACGTCAGTCTTGATCTCAAAAGCGTTAGCTTCTTCTTCCGTAGCAAAGAATCCCACATATGCTATCGAAATCTTGGAATCGGCTGCTACATTGGGAGTTTCAGGCGTACCGCCGGAGAAAACATTAAATCTTATCTGATTTATTGTTCCGGCCCAGTTAGCTTCTGTGCTGAGATCTTTAACATCATAATGCCATGCACCGTCCGAATTCAGGTCATACAATACTGCGCCCGAATTAAGATCCCATGCAGGCTGTACATCGCTCAGGAAAGCTATCGTAGCGCCCTTAGGAGCGGCTGCGGATGTCTTATAAGCAACCTTAAGGTACTTGTAAACACCTGTGTTTATATGATAAGCTTCCGGAAGATCTCCTCCCTTATCATCCTTGGCACTTACAAAATAAGGATCTATCGTACCGCCCTTGTCATGTGCGGTAAATACGGCAGCCTTATCAGCAGCGTCATAAGCGTACTCGATTCTCGTGTCTGTGTTCTTTCCGAGGAAAGCTACACCGTCTGCGAGTGTGAGAATAAAGTCATTCTCAGTGCCGTCGGCGTCAGCAGCTATAGCCTTAACCGATGCTTCTTTTGTGAAGTCAAAAACTATAGGATCATTGGCAGCAAAAACCGATGTTGAGGCAAATGCCGCTATGATCATAGCTGTTGCAATAGCAAACGCAAATAATTTCTTCATAATTTCTCCTCCTGTAATCGTAATTTGTTACATCAAGAATCTCCGGACCATATTAACAGAGACAGTGTACAGGCAAAACAAAACGAATAATGCACGACAGCATCAAAGTTAACATGTAACCATCAGATTCTTGAACTAATTCTAATATAAATTTTAAAATATTTCAACCATTATTTTTAATTTAATATTTTACCGCGGCGATGACCGTTAGATCCGGCATATCAGATAGATCAGATATGCAAAAGCCGCAAGCAGTACAATGCCTAAAACGACTTTGTAGACCAGCAGGCTGTTTCTGATCTTCTTTTGTCTATACGGATCGACCGGCGGAGTCACAGGTGTCTGCCCTGAATGATACCGTTCCTCGTGTTCGGCGATCGCCATCTCAACTAAAGACATAATATCAGTGTAATCCGTACCGTTGATCATAATCGTCCCTCCTGAGTTATGTTATTATGTTGCGTTTTTTATTTTTCTTATGTATTTTGCCTTAATGTTAAATATACCCCACCCGGCACACTGATTCGGATCACATGGTTTACCCTGAGTCTAGGAAAATGCGACCCTATTCTTTTATACTATCCTCAAATTGCTTGCACTGTGAGCAGTACGTTTATCAGTTTGAGTTCCTTATTCTTTTACACTACTCTCAAACTAGGTTGTTTCCGCTTTCCTGAACATTCTTGTTTGAGTTCCTTATTCTTTTACACTACTCTCAAACTGGTTCTCCCGGATCTGGTAAATCTACATTGTTTGAGTTCCTTATTCTTTTACACTACTCTCAAACCCGGGATACTTGCGATGTAGAGTTGACCGCGTTTGAGTTCCTTATTCTTTTACACTACTCTCAAACTTCTTCTTTGTGCTTCTGAACAAACGCCTTGTTTGAGTTCCTTATTCTTTTACACTACTCTCAAACAGTGACGAGAGTAAGAACATCTTTCATCATGTTTGAGTTCCTTATTCTTTTACACTACTCTCAAACCCTGCTTTTGCATGGAATGGGTCGTCTTAGTTTGAGTTCCTTATTCTTTTACACTACTCTCAAACTAGAGAGACAGCATACGGAGACGGACGAGTGTTTGAGTTCCTTATTCTTTTACACTACTCTCAAACACCATGGATAAACGCGATGAGATCATGTCAGTTTGAGTTCCTTATTCTTTTACACTACTCTCAAACAATTATTCTCTTTCTCCCGTCGATTGGAGGTTTGAGTTCCTTATTCTTTTACACTACTCTCAAACTGATATATCAATAAACCACTGCTGCGTTCTGTTTGAGTTCCTTATTCTTTTACACTACTCTCAAACCAGTATAATTATACTGTTAATTTACACATGTTTGAGTTCCTTATTCTTTTACACTACTCTCAAACCTGTCTCGGTCGGAGGTTTACGGCGGCAACGGTTTGAGTTCCTTATTCTTTTACACTACTCTCAAACCTTGGACTCGTCGGATATGGAGTGCGTAAGGTTTGAGTTCCTTATTCTTTTACACTACTCTCAAACTGTTTAATTTTTTCTCTTTTACGTCTCCGTTTGAGTTCCTTATTCTTTTACACTACTCTCAAACCCAAGGACTTTATACATTTCTTTCACCACCGTTTGAGTTCCTTATTCTTTTACACTACTCTCAAACGAGGATGAAATACTCATTGTGAACGTGGTGGTTTGAGTTCCTTATTCTTTTACACTACTCTCAAACAAAAAACTTATCAAAATCCGCGTCCGTATGTTTGAGTTCCTTATTCTTTTACACTACTCTCAAACGTTCTCCCCGTAAAAACAGTACCCGTCGAAGTTTGAGTTCCTTATTCTTTTACACTACTCTCAAACGAACTCTTTGTTGTCGTCCATAAGGATTAGTTTGAGTTCCTTATTCTTTTACACTACTCTCAAACGTTGAGGTTGAACACACCAGCGTTCGCGCCGTTTGAGTTCCTTATTCTTTTACACTACTCTCAAACCAGAAGGAGGTGGACGCATGGCAAACGAGGTTTGAGTTCCTTATTCTTTTACACTACTCTCAAACGTAACTATAGATATCACATCGTTCATCATAGTTTGAGTTCCTTATTCTTTTACACTACTCTCAAACTATATCCTCGCCCATGTCCGAATATGTCGGGTTTGAGTTCCTTATTCTTTTACACTACTCTCAAACAAGTACAACTTGCATGTGTGACATATTCTGTTTGAGTTCCTTATTCTTTTACACTACTCTCAAACCTGCTCAACGCGCTGTCAACAAGCGGTCTTGTTTGAGTTCCTTATTCTTTTACACTACTCTCAAACCCTGCAGTTCTGATTCTGTTACTTCTTCTGTTTGAGTTCCTTATTCTTTTACACTACTCTCAAACGCTCATTGTACTCGTCAGAATACATACGAAGTTTGAGTTCCTTATTCTTTTACACTACTCTCAAACTGTCAATGTGGATACAGGAGCTACATTTACGTTTGAGTTCCTTATTCTTTTACACTACTCTCAAACGTCCTCATTCACATACGCCGCGAAAGACTCGTTTGAGTTCCTTATTCTTTTACACTACTCTCAAACCTTAGAAGACCTGCGAACGGATATTTCTGCGTTTGAGTTCCTTATTCTTTTACACTACTCTCAAACGGTATAGGCGTAGGACTTTTCAAACGTCTTGGTTTGAGTTCCTTATTCTTTTACACTACTCTCAAACTTATCAGCGAAGATATAGTCAGAACTCTTGGTTTGAGTTCCTTATTCTTTTACACTACTCTCAAACCTCAAAATCAAATTCAAGGAAACAGCACTACGCAACTGCAGAGGGTGTGTAATAAGAACTCAAACTGCCTTACTGCGTTAAGTATATCATACCAAGTCAAATATGCAACTTTATATTTCACATAAATCGTCGTCAATCAATAAACGCTTTTCAGAAGAAAGTTTGCGGTTTTCTTTGTTGTCTATGAGCAGCATTTTAATGTCGTGTTCAAGTACAGTTGCGCAAAATTGTTCCATCTCATCATCGTCAAAATAACTTCGCATGTTTATCATAATAAATAATTTGCTTTTATCAAATTCAGAAACAAGTGTTATATAATCAAATATTCTGTCTATGTCTTTTTCGTTATCATCTGATATTTCGACTCCGGCCGCCTTAATAATATTTCCTGCACTAAGTTTTGTGCAAACTATATCGCACGGACAGTCAAATGATATAT
This sequence comes from uncultured Clostridia bacterium, assembly GCA_947625435.1. Classification (GTDB taxonomy): domain Bacteria; phylum Bacillota; class Clostridia; order UBA1212; family UBA1255; genus Egerieisoma. The sequence goes on from CANQOI010000035.1 coordinate 20,442, forward strand.
CAGCTATGTATTTTTCTATTTTACCGATAATATCCATTGTTATCATATAATGGTCTTCACGTAAAGCTTCCTTTTCAAGAGCCTGATTTATTTTGCTTAAAATTGATTTTTTATTAATGTTGAATGGCGCAAATTCAGATATTATTTCTGCTGCTTTGTACATTTCAATCGGTTCGTCGTCGACAGATAATATTGATTTGCCCGGAAGCCCGTCGATCTGCAAAGATATATCCTCAACAAGCGTTCTGAAAAGCTTTTTATTTTCAATGATTATCGAGTTAACAAAATCACAGTCAAAGTTTACAGTCTCATTAATATAAGGATATATGAATTTCACAATATAATCATCCTTTCATCATTGTCGAGCACATCGCCGGAAGCCTCGCCGGTTATGTATTCCATGCCGGCAAACTGTTTTTCAGTGACAGTTAATATCTGCACAAGACCTTCAGGCGGTTTATTACGTCGTATCACATCAATTACCGCCTTGCCTGCGCCGGGAGTGATGAGCATTCTGCAATAAACGGATTCCTGCATCATGAGGAAACCGTTCTTTATCAACATCTGACGGAATTTTCTGTAGTTCCTTTTATTTTCCAATGTTTCTGTCGGCAAATCAAAAAAAACAATTACTCTCATAAATCTGTAGCTCATGGTTAACAAAACCCGTAAAATTTAATCAGCGAATCGTCCGATTCATTAAGTGCCTCAAAAACGCTCCTTGTATATATTTTAATCGCGTTCAGAACAGTCTGTTCCGCACCGTCTATGATGACGGTTTGATTTAAAATACTTACCAAAGCATTTTTCTCCTCCTGTCCGAAATCATCTCTTTCCAGAAAAAGCACTTTCCTGTCAACCAGAACACGGAAAGGCTCCATCAGATCACTGCTCAGATTAAATTGATTGAACACATTATCGTGAAATATTCCAAACTGTGTCATATATCCGCTTGATACGATGTCACGGTTAAAGGCAGAAAGTATAATGCTGTATCCATAATTTAAAGCCGCATTTATTACACTTTCGCTGTTTCTTGTAAAATCCATTCCAAACAGTGCGTTAAAATACACCTTGGCGGCATGCCCCTCTCTGTTTGTTTCATCACGCGGCTTAATTTGCTCGGAATAGGACACAAGCATTTCTTCTTCCTTATATTTATCCAATTCGCCTAAGAATTCAGCCTGCTTTAATATTTTTTCTTTTACGATGCGAGCCCATACTGTCTCCTTTGCACTTTCCTTCCATTCTATCTGTTGCTTAACTTTCCTCGGAGAATCGTGACATCCGTATAATGCGATAAGCTGTGAAGACGGATTTCTCTTTGAGTCGCAAAATATTACATCTATCTTTTTGTTCACAAGCTCTTCCAATAAACAGCCTGTCATAGAAACCGCAGGATTTTCTATGACAAGCACGCTTATTTCATCAAGATATATACGCTTGACATCATCGCCCCTTACTACCATATAGCCCATTCTGTAATCAAGCTTACAGCGTGATGTTATGCATACAGTCCGCCAGCTCATAACAACTCCAAAAGATTCTCGGATTTCTTTTCAAAAAGACCGGAAGCAGACGAGTCAATAATGCGTACATCCGAATACTTTTTCTTCCAATTTGATAAAGTGGAGCTGACCGTCACTACACCGCTCTGTTTACTTCCTTTAACACTTATAAATGTTAAATCTGCGCTGTTGCTGCGTCCAAACAAACCTTGAATACCAAGTAATACCTTTGCTTGCACTTCAATAGGTAAACCTTCAAAATTTTCTCTGCCGTCTCTTAAAATTTCAACAGGATTGTTAGGCCGTTTATCATACGGATGCTCTGCAAATTTTTGGATATATAAATCATACAATTTACTATTATTTTCAGATGAAATATGATCGTATGCCTCGTCCGGTATGATATTATTATTTTTAGCAAGCTTATTTGAAAATGATTCAAGATGCTTTATATATTTTTCCGTTTCAAAATCTGTTATAAAAGGTGTCATAAGCGTCATTAAAAGCTTGTTTCCTCCGCCGGATTTCCCCGTAACACACATCCTCAGGCCGTCAAACGAGAACATGGTATTGACTTTAATGATTCGTCTGTTCAAAAGCAGTTCGACATGCGTAACATTCTTGCCTTTGATATTGCTTACGGTTTTCGCAGCATATTCTTCGGCAAATGATGCGTCGGAAACAAATCTGTCGCTGTAAAGAAGCTCTACAGGCATTACCATTATGTCCTTTTTCTTGCCTTCAGTATACTTTACAAGAGCAAAAAAGCTTGCCGCCGCTTTATTGTATCCTCCGTAAATGTCTGTCGGCATGTCCTTTTTAAGCGGCACAAGATTATCGCCTTTCTTTACAGGCATCTGGTCGAAAAGTCCGCCTTTCCTGCAAAACGCATATCTTGTGAAATGTATATTATTCTTTAATACGGTTTTCTTTACATCTGTAAGCGATTTTTCTCCTACTACAATATATTTATGGTTAATACCCCTTACAGCCAGTAAGGAATTACCCATCTTGTTGCTTAAGCT
>CANQOI010000036.1 GCA_947625435.1 uncultured Clostridia bacterium
TATGAAGAAATACTTGCCACGCACATAATAAGCGAAAAGCGCGAAGCAAGGCAGGAAGGCGAAAAGGTAGGCGAAAAGATTGGCGAAAAGAAAAACGCCCGTCAGGCGGCCGAAAGAATGATACGCTCTGGTAAATTCACGCTTGATGAAATAAGAGAGTATCTGCCTTTACTGTCAATCAAAGAACTCAAAGAGATAGAGGCCAAGGTAAAGCAGCCTGCGTAAGCACATGCATGTATGCACATGCGCATGTATAAGAACAAAAATTTCCAAGGCGCCGACACAAGATGTTTTTCGGCGCCTTGAAATTTAAGGCATTCAAAAAAATGAATCAAAACCCCTTATACTGCACAGTATATAATAGAATTCCAATTATGCTCGTGCGGGATGAGGGGTATATTTATGGGCAAATTAATATTTTTTATAGTCGGCATGATCGCGGGCGGTCTGGTCACATTAGTAATCCTTTGCTGCCTTCAGATAAATCGCATAAATGAGTACGAATCGCTGATCAGAAAATTAAAAGAACAGAAAACGCCTTAAAACACCTGAAATTTATTTTATTTCATTTTCGGCTTGCAATAATTACCGCAAAAATGTATCATAAGTCCGGTACAAAACGGAACCGGAGGCAAGTCATAAATGGTAAGTGAAGCAATCAGATATTTCAGAGTCACGCCGCAGGCGGTCAGGGCAGACACAGAGACAGAGATAACGATCAAGAGCCTTGACACAAAGAAAGGTCTGATAGACGGTAAGAGATACAGACTCAGGTACTATGCGGCAGACAGAAGCGATAATCTTCCTGCGCCTCTTTGGAAAGAGCTTGAAGTGACTGCGCACGAAGGTAAGATCACATTTACACAGCGCTTCTGCGGCGAACAGGAGCACTATGTCGATATAGAAGGCATAGACGTTGCCAAGAATATACGATTTTCATTTTACTCACTCGAAGAAGATCTGTTTGCGCGTATACCGCTCAAAGGCGATCTCCACATGCACAGCAACAACTCCGACGGCGTTGATTATGCGCCGCATGTGCCGGCGATGTGCAGAAAGACGGGCTTTGATTTTATGGCGCTCACCGATCACAGACAGTATGCGCCGTCGCTCGAAGCAATAGATGCCTATAAAGGCCTGCCGCTTGACATGATAATGATGCCCGGCGAAGAGGTCCACCCCGACGGCAACAACGTCCATATCATAAATTTCGGCGCACGTTTGAGCGTAAACGATTATATAAGAGAACACCGCGAAGAGTATGAGCGGGAGCTGGATGAGATTTTACGCACGGATGATACGCTTGACGAGGTGGAAGGATACGGAAAACGCATATGCGCATCGTGCATATGGTGCTTCCGCAAGATACGCGAAAACGGCGGGCTCGCCGTATTCTGTCATCCGTATTGGTATATAAGGGAGGGCTGTCAGGATCTTAAAGAAGTGAACGAGTACCTGATGCGCCACGCGCCGCAGGACGCGGAGGAGCTTATAGGCGGTTTCACGAAGGACGAAGCATTCAGTCATGATCTCGAGATAGCGCGCTTCATGGAGAGCTATCATTCGGGCGTGAAACGGGGCATAATAGCCGTGAGCGACGCGCACGCCATGGAGAGAGATTCCCTCTTCGGATGGTATTACACCGTGGTATTTGCAAACGAAAAGACCGGCGCCGGCATAGTGAAAGCGGTTCGGGACCGCATGAGCGCCGCCGTGACACATATACCGGGTGAAACGCTCCGCGTGTACGGCGAATTCAGACTTGTAAAATACGCGCATTTCCTCGCGGCCAACTATTTTCCCATACATGACGAGATGTGTGATGCGGAAGGATACCTGATGTACCGTTATTGGTCGCGGGACAAAGATGAGAGAGCGGCGGAATGTCTGAGGGCGCTGCACGGACAGACAGAAGAATATTACAGAAGCTTTTTCGGTATATAATATTCAAGATATATGCCGTATCGTATAACGGGAGGATACAAAAATGAAGGAAAAACTTGAATCGATCAGAAAGGAATTTGAAGAGCGGCTCGCGGGTATTTCGGAACAGAGCAAGCTTGAAGAGCTCAAAGTCGCATATCTCGGCAAAAGGGGCGAGATAACATCGATACTTAAGGGCATGGGACAGCTGAGCCCCGAGGAACGTCCGGCGGTGGGACAGCTCGTAAATAAACTCAGGAGCGCCATAGAGACGGGCCTTGAAGAAAAAACACAACAGATAAAAGACGCTGCGCTTAAGATAAAGCTCTCAAAGGAAGCGGTCGACGTGACAATGCCCGGCAAGACCGTGACGACGGGCTCGCTCCATCCCATAAATCAGATAAGCGATGAAATGAAGGATCTGTTCATAGGAATGGGTTATGAGATAGCGGACGGACCGGAAGTGGAATTCGATTACTATAACTTCGAAGCGCTCAATATACCGGACGGACATCCGGCAAGAGACACACAGGATACATTTTACATAACGGATAAAATGCTCCTGAGGACACAGACATCGTCCGTGCAGATACGCGTGATGGAGAACAAAAAGCCGCCCATAAAGATAATATGCCCCGGCAAGGTATACAGAGCCGACAATGTGGACGCCACCCATTCGCCCATCTTCCACCAGATAGAGGGACTTGTGGTCGACAAGGGCGTCACGATGGGAGATCTTAAAGGCACTCTTGAAATATACGCGAAGCACATGTTCGGACCGGACACGAAGATAAGACTCCGTCCGCACCATTTTCCGTTTACGGAGCCCAGCGCCGAGGTTGACGTTTCGTGCTGGACATGCGGCGGCAAAGGGTGCCGTATGTGCAAGGGCGAGGGTTGGATAGAGGTCCTCGGATGCGGAATGGTGCATCCCGACGTTTTAAGAAGATGCGGCATAGACCCCGAAGTCTACAGCGGCTTCGCTTTCGGTATAGGCGTTGAGAGAACGGCTATGGCGCGCTTCGGAGTCAAGGACATGCGCCAGTTCTTTGAAGGCGACGTAAGATTCCTGTCGCAGTTTTGAAAGGAGTGTGTAAAATGATAGCACCTTTAAAATGGCTTGTCAGTTATACGGATCTGAACATAAACACAAAAGAAGATATACACAGGCTCGCGGACGAAATGACGCTCAGCGGCAGCAAGGTGGAGGAGGTCGTATCCAAAGGCGGTGAAATACAGCGCGTAGTGGTGGCAAAATGCCTTTCTGTACAGAAGCATGAAAATTCGGATCACCTCTTTGTCTGCTCTCTTGACATAGGAGCGGACGAACCCGTACAGATAGTGACCGGCGCGCAGAATATGCGAGTCGGCGCATATGTCCCTGCCGCGCTCGACGGCTCTCACATAGCGGAAGGCCGTGTGATAAAGGCAGGCAAGCTCCGCGGAGTGGAGTCGAACGGCATGATGTGCTCATTTGAAGAGCTGGGACTTGACTGCAATGACTATGAGGGCGGCAACAATGACGGTATAATGATATTGCAGGATCTCGGGGAATTTAAGGATTTTACCGAGGAAGAACTGGATAAGCTCGTGGGCACCGATATAATACCCGCGCTCGGCGCGGATGATACCGTGATAGATTTTGAGATAACCTCGAACCGTGCGGATTGCTTCAGCATACTCGGACTTGCAAGAGAAGCCGCCGCCACCATGAACGGCAGATTCATAAAGCCCGAGGTACATGTGAAGGAGGAGAGCGATGTAAGAGCGGAGGACGTTCTGAACGTTGAAGTAAAGGCTCCGGAGCTGTGCCCGAGATATGCCGCGAGAGTGGTAAAGGATGTAAAGATAGCGCCGTCCCCGAAGTGGATGAGACAGCGCCTCCGCGCGGCGGGCGTGCGCTCGATAAACAACATAGTCGATATAACGAACTACGTGATGCTCGAATACGGACAGCCCATGCACGCTTTTGACAAACGCACTATAAAAGGCGATAAAATAACGGTAAGGCGCGCCGGCGACGGTGAGAAGCTCACTACGCTCGACGGACAGGAGAGGACTCTTGACAGCACTATGCTCGTTATAGCGGACGCAGAGAGAGGAAGCGCCGTGGCGGGAGTGATGGGAGGACTCGACTCTGAAATACAGCCCGATACGACAGAAATAGTATTCGAATCCGCTGTCTTTGATGCAGTCACGGTAAGGCGCGGCGCAAAAAAGATAGGACTCAGGACAGAATCGTCTTCGCGTTTTGAAAAGGGACTCGATACGGCAACCTGCCTCGAAGCGCTTGACAGGGCGGCGCAGCTTGTTGAGGAGCTCGGCGCAGGCAAGGTATGCAAGGGCATAATAGATAAATGCGCCGCCGCTCCCGAAAAGCGCCGCGTGAAATGCGCAGTTGAAGACATAAACAGATTCATAGGCATTTCTGCTTCGCAGGCCGAAATGGAAGATATACTTAAGAAGCTTGAATGCGAGCCGCATTTTGACGAGGGCTTTGTGACGGTGCCCACATTCAGGGGCGACCTTGTCGGAAGCGCCGATATAGCTGAGGAGATAGCGAGATTTTACGGATATAACAGGATAGAATCAAGCCTTCTGTCCACGTGCAGCACAACGCTCGGGCACAGAAGCCGCGAGCAGAAGATAAAGGACCGCATACGAAACCGCATGACCGGTCTCGGTTACAATGAAATGCTCACATTCTCATTTGTGAGCCCGTCTGTTTTCGACAAGCTCGACCTGCCGGAAGACAGCGAGCTCAGAGACGCGGTAGTCATAAGCAATCCTTTGGGAGAGGATTACAGCGTGATGCGCACGACCATGATACCGTCTCTCCTCGAAACGCTTTCCGGCAATCATTCGCACCGTGTGGAAAATGCTTCCGTGTTTGAAATATCTTACGTTTATATCAAGACGGACAAGTATCCGGACGAGCTTCCGGAGCACAGGGAGCTCCTCACATTCGGAGGATATAAAGCGGGAAACGCCGATTTCTTCTCATTCAAGGCGGATACGGAAGCTCTGCTCGATTCGCTCAAAATAGCCAAATACGAGTTTGAACCCGAGAAAACTCTGCCTTATATGCATCCCGGCCGCACGGCGAGAGTGACGATAGGCGGGGTCGACGCCGGCTTTATAGGCCAGATACATCCGAATACAGCACGTAAGTGGGACTGCCCGGAAAACACATTCGCGGCTGTCTTGAGGACCGATGTATTGAGCGCAAATATTACGGATGTGCCTCAGAACAGAGAGCTTCCCAAATTCCCGGCGGTAATGCGCGATATAGCCGTCGTCATCGACAGGAATGTACCGGCAGGGCATGTTGAGAAGCTCATACGCGAGCGCGGCGGCAAAGCTCTCGAGAGCTGCGCGCTTTTTGACTGCTATGAAGGCGCACAGGTGCCGGAAGGCAAGAAAAGCCTCGCTTACGCACTTTCCTTCAGGGATGCGTCCAGAACGCTCACCGACGACGATGTAAATAAATTCATGAAGAAAATACTGAACGGTCTTGAAACGCGTTTCGGCGCCGGTCTGAGGTAATGCGGAAACAACGAAAATGAGCATATATGAGTATTTAAAAGACAGATCGCCGTATGAACTCGCCTCTTCGGGTCATATCCTGCCCGACAGCGGCGAGCTCGATCCGGATACGCGCAAAAAATGGGTCCCCGGCGCATATGAGGGCATATTGCTGCGCTCCGATATGCGCATAAAACAGCATGTGATAGTGGATCACCGTATAGCGCGCGCCGTAAGGAGATGCGTGCTCGATCCGAGCGATGATAATTACGGTAAGGTTGAGCGTTTTCCGGTAAAATATTCCGCGATTTCAATAGCGGATCCCATATGCTCTCTGTGTGTCGCGTACAAGCTCACGCAGAACGCGGCCCGCCGTGAGGCGCTGCGGGGCATCGCGCTCAGACTGGCGCTCACATCATCCAAAAGAGAAGCGGTTAAATTCGGTATAGCCTTACTGGGCATATCGGGAGTGCCCGATGACGTTTACACGATAAAGCCTTTGGGCATGCACGATGAATTTACGCTGTATGCCGCCGGAACGGCCTCGAGGATATTCACCGGTGAAAATGCCCGCTTCAAAAATGCGTATCTTAAGGAGCTGGCTGAGGCTGCGCACGGCTGGGGTAAGATAGCGGTCATGTACGAGCTCGATTACACGGATCCCGACATACGCCTTTGGACACTCAAATACGGCTGCGAAAACAGCATAGGGCTTTCTTATCTTGCAAATGTGTGCGCTACGAAAGGACGCATGTCGGATGCGATATCCGACCTGCTTAATACGGATCGGTATGCGGGTGAAGAAAAGGAGCTTTTCCGCGGCATATGCGATATATTTACGGGGCTTCTCGATCCGGAGGAGAACAACGATGGGCTGAATGAATACGGAAACTCGTTTGAAGCGTCGAGAAGCTTCACGGAGCTCTGCGAAAGGAAGCCGGAGCTGGCCGTTTCCGACGCGCGTGCCGAAGAGATAGCAGGCAGGCTGAGACGTATCTACAAATGAAGATGCTGTAACATTTTGTGTTCAAACAGTTAAAATTTTTTAATGATCTTATGCGTTGCTTATTGACACAAATCCGCTGCGTTCGTATAATAGGCAGCGTATCATTTTATCAGGGAGTTTGATTCTGGTGCATTTTAAATCGAAATATATGCTTTTGCTGCTGATAGATATATTGGTGATATTTTTTGCGTTCTTTTGCAGCTTTTTAATATGGAATCTTGATATCGCGGCCTTCAGGGGAGAGTCTCCGGTCGCTTGTATGTCGAACGATCTGCCGGTGATAGGCACTGTCGCGGCAGGATATATTCTGATATTCGTGCTTTTTGATATGTATAAGATCTCCCTCCGGCAGATAGCTTTCAGTGATCTTTTTACCGTATTTACTTCGAATATATCGGGCTTTGTTTTTTCACTTGTCGTATTTTATTTTTTCAGGGATATACTTAAGCGGCCTACCGACATACACATTAATATGTTGATAATTTCTTCAATCATTATCTTTATAGGCGTAACATTTGTACGCTGTGTGCCGCGCGCCGTTATAATATTAAAATATCATTTTAAATACAGATCCGCCGGCGGAAGATCCCTTGAAAATGTGATGATATACGGGGCCGGACAGGCCGGAAATACGCTCCATAACGAGTTTATGCACAGTCCGGAGCTCGGATACCGCGTTTGCTGCTATTATGACGATGATCCTCAGAAATCCGGCAACAGGCTCAGCGGTCTTAAAATATACGGACCTTCTTACTCCCTTGAAAAGATAGTCAGTGATTACGATATTAATACGATAGTCATAGCCGTTCCGTCCGCGAATCCCGATCAGAAGATGGAAATGGTAAATAAATGCAAGTATCTCGGATGCAGGCTCAAGATACTTCCCATGCTCTATGATTTTGTGGTGGATAATGCGGATCTGTACAGAAATGTAAGGAATATTGACGTGAACGACCTGCTCGGAAGAGAAGAGACACATATAAATATAGAGAGCGTCGACGGATATATAAGCGGCATGACCATCATGGTGACAGGCGCCGGCGGATCCATCGGTTCCGAGCTCTGCAGGCAGCTTGCCAAATTCACGCCCAAGAGGCTTGTTCTCTTCGACATATACGAGAACAATATGTACGATCTGATAAATGAACTCAAGATAAATCTGCATCTCGATCAGGAGATGGAAATAGTTTCATATATAGGATCGGTACGGGATTTCAACCGCGTCAATACGATATGTGAGATAGAGAAGCCGGATGTCATATTCCATGCGGCGGCGCATAAGCATGTTCCTTTCATGGAGGAATCGCCCGGCGAAGCTATCAAAAACAATGTTTTCGGCACATATAATGTGGCAAGGGCGGCAGATATCAACAATGTTAAGACATTCGTTCTCATATCGACAGATAAAGCCGTTAATCCCACGAATGTGATGGGAACGACAAAACGCCTTGCCGAGCTTGTGATACAGGCCTTTGCAAAAAAGAGCAGAACGCGTTTTACAGCCGTCAGGTTCGGCAACGTACTCGGAAGCAACGGAAGTGTCGTGCCGCTTTTTAAGAGACAGATCGAGAACGGCGGCCCCGTCACCGTGACTCATCCCGAGATAACGCGTTTCTTCATGACTATACCCGAGGCGGCGCGGCTTGTGATACAGGCCGGCTCCATGGCAAAGGGCGGAGAGATATTTGTACTTGATATGGGCAAGCCTGTTAAAATACTCGATCTTGCAAAGGATATGATACGTATTTCCGGATATACGCCCGATGTAGACATGAAGATAGAATTTACGGGGCTCAGACCGGGAGAAAAGCTCTATGAGGAGCTGCTTCAGGACGAGGAAGGCACAACAAAATCATCTCATAACGGAATCTTTATAGGAAGTCCGTCAGATATAGAGTGGGACAGGCTTCAGGAGATACTCGACGATCTCATGAAGGCCGTGAACACGTCTTCTATAGATGAGATAATTGCCGCACTCAAAAGGAATGTGCCCACTTACCGTCCCGATAAGAGAATGGATAAGAAATCATATAATTCAGCAAATGTTAATTAAAAATTCAAAATTGTTTATTCCGACGACATGCAGAATACGCCGTAATCAGTTATAATGAATATAACTGTGATTTCAGTGTGTATTCGTATACGTTTCGGAGGTAATAATTCAGATGATTGAGATAAAGGATCTCGTTAAGAGGTACGGTCAGATACAGGCTTTGGACGGCATATCGTTCCATGTGAGGCGGGGCGAGATACTCGGATTCCTGGGACCTAACGGAGCCGGCAAGTCTACTACCATGAACATACTCACGGGTTATATTTCGGCAACATCAGGGAGCGTATCCGTGGGAGGGTATGATATCATCGATTCTCCCGTGGAGGCAAAGAAGCTCATAGGTTATCTTCCGGAACAGCCGCCCCTCTATCAGGACATGACCGTGAATGAATACCTGCGATTCATATGCGATATCAAGAGCGTGCCTCTAAAAGAACGCAAGAGACAGCTTGATGAGATACTCTATATTGTTAAAATAGGCGACATGCGCGACCGCCTCATCAAAAATCTTTCAAAAGGCTACAGACAGAGAGTGGGACTTGCTCAGGCGCTTGTGGGGAATCCTCAGGTGCTCGTTCTGGACGAGCCTACCGTGGGTCTTGACCCGAAGCAGATAATAGAAATAAGAAAACTCATATCCGCTCTCAGACATGAGCACACGATAATACTCAGCACGCATATTTTGCAGGAAGTAAGCGCGGTGTGCAGCGCAGTTGTGGTTATAAACAGGGGTAAGCTCGTGGCACAGGGATCCGTTTCTGATTTTACGTCGGCGGAAGGCACCGTAAATAAATTTGTGATATGCGTGGCGGGCGCCGCGGGCAAATCGGATGCTCAGAAGGCTCTGCAGAGTACTGACGGCGTAAGACGTGTTGATTTTGTCAGAATGGACAAGGATTCCTACATATTCAACGTTGAATCGGAGAAAAATACAGACGTAAGGCGCGGAGTTTTCAATGCGGTGGCAAGAGCCGGCATGGCTATATTAGAGTTGAGACCTATCGGAAGAACGCTCGAGGAAATGTTTATAGATATTGTAAATAAAGAGCCTGTGCAGAGTGAAGAAGAATAACGGAGGCATTACATATCATGTTGACAATATATAAAAGAGAACTGGCATCGTATTTCCGCTCGCCCGTTGCGTATTGTATAATGGGATTTTTTATGGCTATAGTAGGCCTTATGTTCTGGGTTAACAATATAATAGGACGTTCTCCCCAATTTGCGGATACTCTGAGCTCGTTAGGCGTCTTTCTGACATTTATAGTACCGGTGATAACAATGAAGCTCTTTTCAGATGAAAAGAAAAACGGCACCGAGGTACTGTTAAGGACATGCCCTGTCCCCATGTGGAAGATAGTTTTGGGAAAATATCTGTCGTCACTTACACTCTTTACCGTTATGACGCTCCTCACGGCTTTGTTTCCCATATTGATAGTATTTATGGCCGACGATTCGTCACTTATAGGATCTGCTCAGGATTTCGGAAGCTATATTGCCTTTATTCTTCTCGGGGCGTCTTATCTTGCCGTCAGCCTTTTCGTTTCGTCATTTACGGAAAGCCAGTCGGTGGCTACCGTGTCCGGTATAGTGGCGCTCGTAGTGCTTTACTTTATGCAGTCGATAGGCAATTCTCTCGGCGGTACGACCGGCGCCGTTCTGAAGTGGTTCGCGCCGCTTGCGAGATACGGCGATTTTACCGTCGGGTCGTTTAATTTTGCGTCGCTTATATTTTATATCACATTTTCGGTTTTGTTTGTATTTCTGACGTACGTGAATCTTGAGAGAAAACGTTGGAATTAAGCATGTATTTGAAAGGAAATATTTTAAATGTTTAAAATTAATGATAAAAACAAAAATGATAATGATATAAGTACGGCTGAAATTGTCAAAAAGAACGGGAAGAATCTTAAAAATCCAACAGTGCTCAAGAGACGTCTGAGCTACGGCGTAGGATATGTGATGCTCATTGCGGCCGTAACGGTCGTATTCATAATAGTCAATCTGCTGTTTGAACAGATACCGATGTCGATCGACCTTACGACAAGCGATCAGTTTTCAATAACGGAGGAAACCGATACAATGCTTGACGGACTGGACGAGAAGGTTGAGATAATCGCTCTTTACGACAAAGTGCAGGGCATGGCGGATTCGTTTGTATCAGTGATAATAAAGGTACTCGATCTTTACGATGCTTATCCCAATGTCGATGTTTCATATGTAGCTCTTAATGACAATCCGAACATAATAAATGATACTGTAGGACAGACCTTGGCCGCCGCGTATTCGGAAGGGGACTATATAGTAAAGAGCGACAGGCGTACAAAGCGCATAGCCGCAAGCGATATGCTTGAGACAGAATTGGATACAGAGACATGGACCACCAGACTGACAAAAAACAATACCGAGAATATGGTGAGCAATGCCATCAAGTATGTCACCCTTGACAGCATACCTAATCTGTACAGATCGACCGGTCTCGGAGAGAAGGGCGAGGACGAATACAAAAAGGTCTTCAAAGAGATATATAATATGAACATAAACATTTTGGATATAGATCTGTCCCGTGCGGAGAGCATACCGGAGGATGCGGGAGCCATACTGTTCCTGAATCCGGAAAGGGATCTGTCGGTCACCGAATATGATATGCTGCTTCAGTGGCTGTCATATGACGGAGGAATGGCATTCTTTATATTTGATTCCGATATGGCGGGAAAGAACATGGAAAGATTCAATATGCTCCTTTCGGAACTTTACGGAATGAGTATAAATAACGATATAATTTCCGATGTGGAAGCCAATCAGATCGCCGAGCTGAAATCGAAGACCATCATAAAAGCATCTCCCGTGAACGGGGAGACGATGGGGCCTCTTTCCGTAAATTATATTGAAGGCGACTGTGTATCGTATAATTCAAGAAGTATCAGGATGCTCGATACGGCAGGTTATTTTGAATCTCATCCGTTGGTACAGACGTCGGATACTGCCGTAAGTACCGAATACATTACAGGTAAAGAAACGACAGGTGTGGCGACGATAGCGGCGTGCGGAGAATTTTACGCTAATGCAAAGCATTCAAGAGCCGTTGTGATGGGCTCGTCTCTGGGCCTGACGGATGAAAATTATTCTGAATCATCATGCTACCTTACGCTGTACAGCCTGGACTGGATGCTGGGCTCCGACACTATGGATCCGGTGGACGTGCAGGCAAAGGTGTATAATACAACGAAGGTCACGGCCAAAACCGTCGGCCAGATCAGGTGGATATTCGTATTTGCGGTGCTTATATATCCTCTTGTCATTATAGGTGTCGGCATTTACATCTGGATAAGAAGACGTCATTTGTGATTAAAGGGACGGTTATCATATGAAGCAGTACAGGACCACGATAATATCTGTAATAGTGATTGCGGCAGCGGTGGCAGCTTTCTTCATAATATCATCGGTCGTCAATAAAGACGGCGCGGATGCGGGACAGCCGACAGCTACTCCCGAAACGGAGGAAAGCGAGAAAATGTTCGACATAAATGATATATCGGATATTTTACGCTATGAATGCAATATTGTAGATGATATTGTTCTGGAATACGAAAATGGTGAGTGGACATGTCCTTCGTACACCGACCTTGTACTTAACAGCTCGAGCATATCGATATCCTTGAATGTTGTCAGGGAAAGCATGGCGGTGCCTGTATACGAAGGCGACATAACGGCCGAGGTTTATGATACATACGACATATCGAGAGATAAATATATCAGGATAACGCTTAAAGACGGGAGCACGTATACCCTCAGGTTCGGTATGCAGAAGCCGGGCACTCATTCATATTTTGCCGTGATAGACGAAAGCAGGAAGATATACCTCGTTACGGACACATACAGAAACAACCTGACTCTCACAAAAGAGAATCTACTGCAAACGCGCATATTCAACTTCAATGACCCCGGTAAGATAAGGCATGTGGATGTCAGCAGATCAGGTGAGCCGTTCTTCTCGCTCACTGCCGATATTACGGGTGAAGCCAGAACGTGGGCAATGAACTATCCTCTGGAGCGGGCCGGAAACGACACGCACATTGAAGAGATCATGACTGCCATTACATCGCTCTATACAAAAGACTATATAGAGGGAGACTGCGAAGATCTTTCCGTATACGGACTTGACGTACCGTATTATGAGATCACTGTCACAGACAACAAGGGCGCCCAGACGCTGTCCCTCGGATCTAAGGTGCCGTCCGGAGATGCGTATTATTGCACGTTCGGGAGCAGCGGCGGTGAGCTCGTGAATAACGTGTTCTCGATTGAAACAACGTACCTTACGTTCATAGACGACAATGTTGTAAAATATATGGACACGTATATCTTCAGTGAGCTTTATACCGTCCTCGAAACCGCAGAGATCAACATATCGTGCGGCGGCGTGAACGAAACATACACGCTCGGATTTGATATTTGGGATGACGGAGAACAGCTCTATTTTAACGGACAGGCCGTTGCCGATGACAATACGCAGATAAGAGCTTTCAGGAAAATAAATACTGCCATATATTCCCTCGATATTGTGGGGATCGACGATGAACCCGCCGAGAAGGGAGAAAGACTCATATCGGTAGTATACAAGCTGAATACGGGTGAAACGGTAACAGTCGAGGGCTTCAGGCGTGATGAGACCACTATGTACTTGTACAAGGACGGGGAGTATACCGGGGGTTATGAGCACATCCGCCAGATAACGGGAAGCGTAGACGGATACGGAGTGATCGGCACCATAGAGAATTATAAGACCGTTTCAGGTATGAACTGAAATACAAATGCATATTTTATAGGGAGCGAAGCTATAAGAGGACGCTGTTTCCCATAAAAAAAGCATTCTTACTCGGAGCTGTTTATCTTTCGGCCATAATAGGCGCGGGCTTTGCGAGCGGCAGAGAGATAATGACATATTTTGCGCGCTTCGGATATATGGGCGTTGCGGGGCTTGCGTTATCGTGCGCCGTGATAGCTTTTTGCGGAGCGAAAGCTTTTTCTGCGGTATACAGATTAGACATAAAGGATCCTCACTCATTCAATACAGCCGCCGGAGGCAGGTATATAGGCACATTCCTTACGCTCTGCTGCGGCGCTTTTTCGTACAGTGCGTACATCATAATGCTCTCCGGCATAAGGCAGCTCTGCGGAGGCGGCCCTGTCTTATTGCTTGCCGTATCCGCAGTGGCATACGCGGTGCTGTACAAAGGCTTCGGGACTCTTGTTAAAATATGCGGTGTGTTTGCTCCTGTCGTGGCATGCATGATAGCATTTACGGCGCTTGCCGGTTCTTTTGCGGGATCGGGTCATTCGATCGCCTCTTCGGAGTACAGCAAAAGCATACCTTCTCTGATACTCAGCGCGCTTTTGTACGCAGGTTACAACGTACTTTCGTCTGTATGCGTTCTCGGAAGATCAGGATATCTGATAGATAACAAAAAGGATGCCGTTTTGGGCGGCGCAGCGGGCGGCGCTATGCTTTTTGTCTCCGGCAGCGCCGTTGCAACGGCGCTCGTTCACGCCGGCATATCGCCGCACGGATACGAAATGCCTGTTCTGGCTCTTTTTGCGGGAAAAGGAGCTGTGATATTCAATATCGTACTCCTTTCCGCCATGCTCCTTTCAGTCATATCGGGCCTTACGGGAACGTGTATTTTTTTCACGAATATTTTACCGGAGCGTAAAATGGGCCTCATATTGGGCGCGCTCGCGGTGCCTGCCGCATACGTGAGCTTCGGGCGCCTCATGGATATACTTTACCCGATATTCGGCGTCGCGGGAATATTTTTGATTATTATACTTGCGCTTATGGGCAATGAAAATGTATAATAACGCGTGAAGTAGTATAAACAGAGACGAGAGGTCGGAGAATATTGCCTGATACAAAAGATAAAAGCCAAAAAGATTCTAAAGTCATACCGCGCGGCGAGATCGACAGGCGCAGGAGCAGCAGGCGGAATTCGAAAAGACGTGTCGCCGTGCTGTGCGCTGCAGCCGCGGCAGTTATATTGCTCATAGTCTTTTTTGCAAGCGGCGGATATGAGAAGATACTCGACCTTCTCGGTATTAAACACGATATATCCGTAACTCCCGTTCTCACATACGTAGACTGTGAGGTAAGGGGAGAACCGGTAGTAGGCGGTACGGGGAACACCGTTATAATATATGACGAACAGGGCGTAACGGGCTATTCGCAGGACGGAAAATGGAAATGGAACGAGCCCTGCTCGCTTTCGTCGCCCTCGGTATCTTATTGCGGCGGCACAGTCGTATACACGGATTCGCAGGGCACTGCCGCGTACGCTTTTAATGAGGACGGCTCTGTATGGCGCTACGGAAGCGAACAGAAAATAAGATGCGTGTTCGGAAACGGCGAATACGTGTGTATGATACATGATGAGGATTCCTATCTGTCCGCCGTGTCGGTTTTTAAATATGACAGCAAGAAAAACTCCCTTCAGGAGCTTTTTACGAGAAAATTCGGCTCTCATTACATGGTGGCGGGAGCTGTTTCGGATGACGGAAAACAGATGGCCGTATCCGGGGTATATTCCGAGGGCGGCACTGTATCCGGTATAATATCATTCATGCGCATGTCGGACGGTGAGATATTTTCAAGCGAATCGACGGAAAAATGCACGTATGTAAAAATGTTCTACACAGATGACGGGAAGCTTTTCGCGGCAAACGGAAACTCGCTGCGCGTCATATATCATTCTCTCACCGCTTCGTCAAAGGATGATATGAGCAGTGAGATCTGGAACAGAAACGGCGCCCGCGAAATGATGACCGCGGCTGCCCTGTCGGGAGAAGAATACATAATGGCGGCGTTCGGAACAGAAGATTCGGAAGTCGATACAGTAAAAATTTACGACGACGAAGGCCGTGAACGTGTAAAATTTGAAATATCAGGCAATATTATAGGTATGCATTCATTTAAGGACACGGTCATGCTTTATACCGACAGATATGTATATCTGTACAGTCGGAACGGTCTGCTCATAGGAACGCAGGAGGCCGGATTTAAAATAAGCAGTGCCGTTTGCATAGGCGACAGGCGTGTTGCCGTGTGCGGAGAAGACTCGGTCATAGAGGTATCCTTTCTCGATTAGATGATAAGTTGAACGGAGGTTTTGTAAAATGATAGTTGATATTATTATAGCAGCGGTTGCCGTATTGTTTGCGTTTATAGGCTGGAAAAGGGGTTTTTTGCTCTCCGTGTATTCACTTTTGTCAATGGTCATAGCCGTGGCGCTCTCATGTATGCTAAGTCCGGCCGTCTCTTCATTACTTGACAGTGCCGGCCTGAACGCAAAGATCGAAAGCGGCATAACGGAATATCTCGATGGATCGCTTGCCGACAAATTCGGCGCAGATGCCGATGTGAGCGCGGAAGATGCCGCAAATGAACTTAATCTTCCTTCATTTATAACTGACAAGATATCCGGCAGTGTAAAGGATAAAACTCATGACGGTATACATGCCGTATCTTCCGGGATCGCGGCTGAGGCGGCCGATCTTGCGTGCCGTATGACAGCTTTTACGGTCGTATTCATACTTGTATTTATAATAATGGTGATACTGAAAACAGTTCTTAAGATCGCGTCCAGGCTGCCTGTGCTGAAGCAGGCAAATGCGCTCCTCGGACTGATAGCGGGCATAGCGGAGGGGATCATCGTAATATGCATTTTCTTCATAATACTGTCGGTATTCGCATCTTATCCGTCTGTCAGCCATATCGCTTCGTATGTAGAGGAGTCGCATATAGGCAGATTATTTTATGATAATAATATTATAGGCCACATTGTATCCTCCTTTTTGTAAAATAAAGGGGTTGACAAACCCCGTCACGCTGTGTTACATTAGTCAATGCGCTTTAGGCGATGGAGGTGTTAAGATAACATGAGAGTTAAAGTAACATTGGCTTGCACAGAATGCAAACAGAGAAATTATACGACTATGAAGAACAAAAAGAATGATCCTGACAGATTGGAATTAAGCAAATTCTGCAAATTCTGCAAGAAACGCACACCTCACAGAGAGACGAAGTGATCGGTGCTCTGAGGCAGCGCGGCGAGCGGGAAAATGTATCTGTCGCGGATATGATTATAAGGATGTGTTATTATGGCAAAGGACAAAAGCAGTAAACAAAACAAAAAGCCCAATGCATTTGTAAGATTTTTCAGCAACGCAGGCAAGAAGACGGCAGGTTTCTTCAAGGGTATTGCTTATGAAGTAAAGAAAGTGACATGGCCTACGAGAAAGCAGGTCATTTCCAATACGCTTTCTGTTTTTGCTTTCTGTCTTGCGATAGGCATAGTCATATGGCTTGCCGATGCGGGACTTGAAGAGCTTTTGAGACTTATTTCAAAGGGAAGCTGATTTAATTAATAAAGAGGGAAAGGATCACCTGTCGGCTGAAAGGAGGACTTCATGTTTTTGGAAGATATATCGAACGAACCTATGTGGTATGTCGTTCATACGTATTCCGGCTACGAGAACAAGGTTAAAGCGAGTCTTGAGAAAGTAATAGAAAACAGAGGAATGCAGGACTACTTCTTCGATATAATCATACCCATGCTGGAGGAAGTCGAGATCAAAGACGGTCGTGAGAAATCCGCCTTGAAGAAAATATTTCCGGGCTATGTCCTTGTCAAGATGATACTTACTGACGATACGTGGTACATTGTGCGCAATATAAGAGGCGTTACGAGTTTCGTGGGTCTCGGGAACAAGCCGCAGAGCTTGTCCGAGGAAGAGGTAAGGGCTCTCGGAGTAGATCAGACAAAAACTGCCGTTGATTATGAGATCGGCGACACGGTGCGCATAATTTCAGGTCCGCTTGAGAATTTTACAGGCGTTGTCGAGAGTATAAATGTAGAAAAGTCACAGGTAAAGGTTCTCGTTTCCATGTTCGGACGCGAGATTTCTGCTGAATTGGAGTATTCTCAGATACAGAGGATATTTTGAGAATATTTTAATTATATATTTATTTATATTATTTGGGAGGTGGAAATATGGCAAAGAAAGTAGCGGCAATGATCAAATTGCAGATTCCTGCGGGAAAGGCTGCTCCTACGCCACCGGTTGGACCAGCATTAGGTCAGCATGGCCTTAATATTATGGGTTTCTGTAAGGAGTTTAACGACAGAACGAAGGCAGACGCGGGACTTATAATCCCGGTCGTGATAACGGTTTATGCCGATAAGACGTTTTCATTCATTACAAAAACTCCTCCTGCAGCTGTTCTTTTAAAGAAGGCCTGCAAGATAGAGAGCGGATCCGGAAAGCCCAACCGCGATAAGGTGGCTAAGATCGCAAGAGCAGACCTTATGAAGATAGCAGAACAGAAAATGCCGGATATGAATGCCGGATCTGTGGAAGCGGCTGCCAGCATGCTTGCGGGAACAGCGAGAAGCATGGGCATAGTAGTAGAGGGCTGAGGAGATTTCGTAATAAGGAGAGTGAATAAACGTGTTTAGAGGTAAGAAATATAAGGACAGCGCGAAACTCATAGAAAGCGCTAAGCTTTATGATCCTTCCGAAGCTTTCGGCATAGTGGTACAGACAGCCAAAGCAAAATTTGATGAAACTATAGAAGTTCATATCAGACTCGGCGTTGACTCAAGACATGCGGATCAGCAGGTAAGAGGAGCGGTGGTTCTTCCGAACGGTACCGGTAAAGACAAGAAGGTGCTTGTTTTTGCAAAAGGCGAAAGAGCTTCCGAAGCTGAAGCTGCAGGCGCGGACTTCGTAGGAGCGGAGGATCTTGTAGCAAAGATACAGGGAGAGAATTGGTTTGGATTCGATGTTGTCGTGGCTACGCCGGATATGATGGGCGTCGTAGGACGTCTCGGTAAAGTGCTCGGACCGAAAGGCCTTATGCCTAACCCGAAAGCCGGAACAGTGACAATGGACGTCAAGAAAGCCATCGAGGAGCTTAAAGCAGGTAAGATCGAATACCGTCTTGACAAGACAAATATAATACACTGCCCGCTGGGTAAGGCTTCATTCGGAGCCGAGAAGCTTCTTGAGAACTATACAACGCTTTATGATGCGGTACTTAAGGCAAAGCCTGCCGCAGCTAAAGGTCAGTATATGAAGAGTATAGTGATAACAGCTACGATGGGACCTTCCATCAAGGTTAATCCGGCAAAGGCATGATCTGAGTGCCCGAAACGGATTTTTGACATGTTATAAAAATAAAATACAGCGTCGCCTGAGACAGCAGGCCGTGCCGCCGCTCGAAAGCAGAGCGGTATGCATGTAAGTCCCGCCGAGGTTGCATATCAAAACGGATGATCCGAATATGATCCGAACGGATCCGGTGATAGTACCCTTATTTCAAAGGCGCGGCCTTAGAACATGAGGGTATTTTGTTTTTATATAGATTGGAACAATTTGTATGACCATTTTATCTACGAGGAGGTGTTTGTAAAGATGCCAAGCAACAAGATTTTAAAGGAAAAAGAAGCCATTGTGGCATCAATAGCGGACGACATCAAGAATGCCGCTTCCGTTGTTTTTGTGGATGCGAGGGGACTCACTGTTGACAAGGACACAGAGCTCAGAGCGAATCTTCGTAAAGCAGGAGTCGGCTACAAGGTACGCAAAAATACTTTGACGCTTAAAGCCGTGGACAGTTTGGGACTTGAAGGATTGGAAGAGATACTTAAAGGGCCTACTGCCATCGCAACATCGCCGAGCATAACCGACGCTGCAAGGATTATAAACGATTTTTCAAAGGAGAATAAGGCCGTTGAGATAAAGGGCGGCATTATGGAAGGAAAGGTAATAGGCATAGATACTGTTAAGGAGCTTGCCTCCCTGCCTTCGAAGGAAGTTCTCATCGCAAGAGTATTGGGCGGCCTGAATGCTACTGTTGCAGGACTCGCTATTGCGCTTAAAGCGGTTGCCGAGAAACAGGAAGCCTGATCATCCGTACAAACGGGCAAAAATTTAAAATAATAAAAATAATAATGAAAATGGAGGAATAAACTATGGCAAGTGAGAAAATACAAAAATTCATTGATGATATCAAAGCTATGACAGTTCTGGAGCTCAATGAGCTCGTTAAGGCGATCGAGGAAGAATTCGGCGTTTCAGCTGCTGCATCCGTTGCAGTTGCCGCAGGCCCCGTTGCCGCTGCCGGTGATGCTCCCGCAGCTGCCGAGCAGACAGAATTCGATGTTATACTTAAGAGCGCAGGTCCCAACAAGATGAACGTTATAAAGATAGTTAAAGAGATAACGGGCGCATCCCTCATGGACGCAAAGAAGCTTGTTGACGGAGTTCCTCAGCCGATCAAAGAAAAGGTAGGCAAAGATGACGCTGCTGCTATAGAGGCTAAGCTTAAGGAAGCCGGAGCAGAAGTAGAGGTTAAGTAATAATATTTTACCTGAATTGTTCCATGAATAAGATGACCGGAGTTCCGAATGGGGATTCCGGTTATTTTTTAGCTGTGCGTTGCAATTGAATATAAAAAAATATATAATTAAAGCCTGTTAACCATTTTCGGAAACGGAGAAATGCAAGTGAAGTTTTATTGTTATGTGCCTGAGGAAAAATCGGAAGAAGTGATCGAGTGCGGACTCAGACTCGGAGACTGTGTAACGAGGAATGTGAGTATAAACGGTACGGATACGCTTTGCTTTGAGGCATATCTGCATCCCAATGATGCGGAAAATGTCTCGACCGGAAATGTTCTCATTAAAATATCTGCCCCCGACGGGCATTCATATATAGCCGATAATTCACTGCTTATGGACAGCACTGAGGATCTGTACGAGAAAAGTGTCATGCCGGCACGCGATTACAGACTCGGGAGGTACAGAAAGCCGTGCTGCCTGATATCCTGCACGGTTTTACCCGACATGATCGAGAGATACAATCCGGATATGGATGAGCCTCTTTTGTATCAGTCATCGGAACAGCTCTACAGGGACAGCCTCTTTTACAGAACGGACGACCTTGCCGCAAGCTTTAAAGATGTGGCTCTCAACGCTTATTACAATATGAAAGCGGCGGCGGGTGAATATGCTGTACAGTTCAATGACGAATACGCAGCGTTTTCAGACAGATCCACCGGTGAAATAATAGCGATAGTCAAAATAAAATTCAGTCAGGAGAAAGGATAAGAGCAATGCCACAGGAAAACAATCCTACAAGTACGGTGAACTCCGGAAATGCGGAAACGCAGAACGGCGGTAAGCATAAGTACTACAACAAAAGAAACGGCTACAACAGGCCCCACGCACCGAGGCAGAATCACGAAGCCGGTCAGGCGCCGCGCAATCAGCAGCAGGCCTCCGCCAATCCCCGTGCACAGAAGCCTCAGCATGCGGCGGCAGAAAACGCAGGCGCGGCGCGCGGCACGGATAACCAGCAGAACCAGCAAAATCAACAAAATCAACAGAATCAGCAGAATCAGCAGAACCAGCAGAATCAGTACAGAAAGAACGGAAACAACTATCGAAATCAACGCAGGGACAAACAGGACATAAAGGTTGAGGAGACCGTTGACGACATAAGACAGGATCTCACAAGGATCCAGAAGGAAATAGAGCTTGAAATACGCGAGATCGGGACTCTTAAGCTCGGCATGTAAATGAACATGAAAAGCATTTCACATATAGTACTGGGCACAGATTATTACGGCAAAACGATACCGGAACAGACTGCGGTCGGGCTTCTGGATAAATTTTACGGGTCGGGCGGCAGGATCATAGATACGGCACATGTGTATTCGGATTATCTTCCGGGAGAGAAGCACATGAGCGAAAAAGTGATAGGAAGATGGCTCCGCAGTACATGGAGAGACGGGTACTTAAATGCGGCCGATCGCCCGTATATCGCCACTAAAGGAGGCTTCCCCGTGATAGGAGACATGCATGCGTCGCGCATATCATACGGGGAAATACGTTCCGATCTTGAGGAAAGCCTCGAATGTCTCGGTATAGACTGCATAGACATGTACTGGCTGCACAGAGACAACACTCATGTAGACGCCGGTGAGATAACAGAGTGGATGAATGGATTTATCAGAGAGGGAGTCATTAAAAACTACGGATATTCAAACTGGAAAGCCGCACGTATAAAGGAATCCGTCGATTACGCTTCGGCGCACAACCTCAAGGCGCCTGCGGCGTCGCAGATAAGATGGAGCCTTGCCGTAACAAGGTATGATATGCGCACCGACGACACGGTCGTTGAAATGGACGCGGATGAATATTCGTGGTATTCGGATAACAGATTTACCGTATTTGCCTTTTCCTCCCAGGCAAAGGGTTTCTTTTCAAAGCTGAAACGTATAAACGGCGGCTATGAAGTGCCTCCCGGCAAGGCCGGCCAGAGATATGCGGACAGTCTTAACTTCAGAACATATGACAGGCTGTGTGAAATATGCGGCAAATATGACATGACTCCTGCGCAGGGCGCTCTTTCGTGGCTGATGCATGCCCCGTTCCCGGTATTCCCGATAATAGGATGCAGCAGCGAATCTCAGCTTTCGGAGTGCATGAATGAGGCAAGCTGCACGAGCGTGCGGGAATTTGCCGATCAGAGCGCTATATTTCACCGTTGATTGTTTTTGATAAATTTTGTATAATGAATGTAATCGAATGGCGGATGGCCGCAGCAAAGTTTTTACATTTATCCAAGGGAGGACAGCGATAATGAAATTGATCATTGCAATCGTTCATGACGATGACACATCGAAGGTCATGGAGGAACTAAACAATCAGGGCTTCAGAGTAACACGCATGTGTTCATCGGGCGGCTTCCTGAAATCCGGCAATACCACAATGCTCATAGGAGTTGATGAGGAGGGCGTTGACAAGGTCCTTTCCATAATAGAGAGCAAATCAAAGACAAGAAAGGAAACGGTAAATACGGCAATGCCGCAGTCTTCTCCCATGGGTTATATATCCTATCCGATAGAGGTCACGGTGGGGGGTGCCACAGTGTTTGTTGTGGATATAGACCGCTTCGTAAAATATTGACAGATGAGGTTCAGTGATATGATAGGACAGAAACACGTCATAAGCATTCTGTCCGACAATATAAAAACAGGGCGCATAGGACATGCGTACCTTTTCTGCGGTCCCGACGGCATAGGCAAAAAGACGGCTGCAATGTGCTTCGCGGAGGCACTTACATGTGAGAAATGCTCTGAAGACGGCAATGCGGAACCCTGCGGCGAATGTGAAGCCTGCATATTGAACAGAAATTCATCAAACCCGGATATAATAACCGTGAGACCGCAGGAAGGCAAGGCTTCTACGGGCGTGGAGGATGTGCGC
>CANQOI010000037.1 GCA_947625435.1 uncultured Clostridia bacterium
TCCGAAAATGCGCTCCTGCTCTTGCCGTCCGTGCCTATAAAGCCTTCAAAAACAAACCTGTCCGTGGGGAGTCCGGACAGCACGAGAGCCATGATGCCCGCAACCGGGCCGGGCGCCATAGTGACCTCTATGCCCTCATCCGCCGCGGCCTTTATTATATCCGCGCCCGGATCCGAAATGCCGGGAGTGCCCGCGTCCGAAACAAGAGCCACATTTTCGCCGTTTCTCAGCTTCTCGAGCAGTACCGGCCCGCGGGACGCCTTGTTGTGTTCAAAATACGATATGAGCGGCTTTTTTATATTAAAATGCATGAGGAGCTTCTGCGTGCGGCGCGTGTCCTCCGCCGCGATCAGGTCGCAGCCTTCAAGTATTTCAAGCGCCCTCTTTGAAATGTCACCCAGATTCCCTATCGGTGTCGCAACAACGTAAAGCATTTATTTTACCTCTAATCCACGTTCTATAACGAGATCCTTCCCTCCGAAAAGTACTGCCCGCATGAGGAACAGTATCGGCCTTTCCGCAATGTCGGAATATACGAAACGTATCGTCTTAGGCTCGATCCTGACCGCTCTCAGCGATTCCACGGCGTCGGCAAGTCTCTCCGGTCTGTTTACCATTATGAATTCGCCGCGGCTCCTGAGGAGATATGAGGCGCTTTTCGCTATGTCTGAAAGCGTGCATTCTATCTCGTGCCTTGCTATGTCGAGGGATGAGATACCGTTCCTGATACCGCAGCCGCGCCTTTTGTACGGCGGATTTGTGACTATGGCATCGAAGCTGCGCGGCGGAAATAAAGACTCTGCGCATCTGATGTCGCCGTCCATGATACTGATGCGCCCTCGCGTGAGCGCTCCGGAATCTTCATTCATACGGACGCTCCTCGCCGCAAGCTCCGCCATATCAGGCTGTATCTCAAGCCCGGTAAAATGCTCTGCCTCTGTTTTTGCGCTTAAAAGAAGCGGCAGTATGCCGGTGCCGGTGCCTATGTCGAGCACGCGGGCGCCTTTTTTTATATATCCGGCGGCAAAATCGGAAAGCACGACAGCATCCGTGCCGTACCGGAACGTATCCTTCTTCTGAAGTATTTTAAGATCTCCTATAAGCAGATCGTCTGTCTGTTCGCATTCTACCATAGTATAAACAGTATAAAAATACGCCTTAATGAAAAAAGTTTGCTTTGACGCAAACTTTTAACAGTGCAATAATTAAGTAATCCACACGCGAACACGCGTATCAGTCGGCGCTCGGAGCGCCTACAGGACATGTGTCAGCACATGCGCCGCATTCTATGCACGTATCGGCATCGATAACGTATTTGCCGTCACCTTCGCTTATAGCATCTACAGGACATCCGCTCGCGCAGGCTCCGCAGCTTATGCATTCATCGCTTATCTTATATGCCATGTCAAAACACCTCCATCAGTTCCGTTTTCGCTATTTTAGCATTATTGCGGCGCTTCGTCAAATAAAACTCAAATCTGCGCCGCATGAGAAGGGAGTAATGAAAATGCCGGGAAAAGTAGAAGGGTATACATCAAAGATCATCTCCGAAGCAGCTGAAATGAGTGATCCGTACGGATGCGCCTGCAGCGATGAGATATGTCTTTCCGATGTACTTGAAATGTGGATGTGCAGCAAAAGGTTGTCTGTCAAGGGTGCTACCGAATATAAGTACCGATATATGATAGACAGACATATAGCTCCGGACATAGGCGATATACCTATCCGATGCGTTACATATAACGCTCTGAATAAGTATGTCGAATATAAACTGAGCAGCGGGCGCGTAGACGGCAGCGGCGGACTTTCACCGTCGTATGTAAAGACGCTCATACTCATTTTACAGTCATCGGTTAAATTTGCCGCATTGAGGAACATGTGCAGACCCGTGAGCTTTCCGCTGTACAAACCGCAGTCTGAGAAAAAGGATCTCACCATACTGTCCTTCGGCGATCAGATGCGTCTGGAAAGATATCTGAAGACCGGTACTGATGCCGCGCGCCTCGGGGTGCTCATATCCCTCCATACCGGCATGCGTATCGGTGAAATATGCGCGCTTTCGTGGAATGACGTGGATATAAACGGTAAGATAATACGCGTAAGACATACTATATCACGTGAAATGGATACGCTGCATGACGGTACGCGGCATACGCGGCTTGTGATCGCGGTGCCTAAAACAAAGTCTTCCGTACGCGACATTCCGGTCTCAACGGGACTTATGCCCTACCTTTTGAGGATGCGCACATATTCGGTATCGGATTATGTTATTTCAGAGAACAGTACGTTTGTGAGTCCGAGGTCGTTTGAATACAGATTTCATAGTATGCTGCGCGATTGCGGCATTGAAAACATAAATTATCACGCGCTCCGTCACACGTTCGCGACGCGGTGCATTGAGGCGGGAGTCGATGTGAAATCCCTCAGTGAGATACTCGGACACGCCAATGTGGGTATAACAATGAATACGTACGTGCATTCCTCCATGGAGATGAAGCGGAGGCAGATAGAAAAGCTCACGCGTCTCATGATGTGAATGAATAAATAAATACTTGCATTATTTTCGATCATTGATATAATAATAAATATGTTAACATTATTCAAAGTAAGGATGGATGAATTATGAAGAAAAAAGTACTGATTTTATTCCTCGTATTCGTGATGGCTTTCAGCCTTGCCGCATGCTCCGATGATACGGGCGATTCTCAGCCCACTGCCACAGTGTCATCCGGAAACACGGGAAGCGCTCCTACCGCTACAAAGCCTGCGACGGAAGCTACTCCCGAAACAAAACCTACAGAGTCAGCTCCCACGGAGCCCCCTACTCCCGATCCGGACGCAACGCCTACTCCGGAGCCGATAGATGCGTTCGTACTCGATTTCTATCATGAAACAAGCGATGTATACGATATGTACCTCGGCGATGTATCGGGCGCAGGACAGAACTGTACATGGGAATGGGTTGAAAATTCGGGACTCGAAGTGAACATTACGGCGAACGATCCGTATGTGGCCATTGATTTTCTCGGCGATACCTTCAACCTCGAAGAATATCATGTAATGAAGCTTCGCATTAAGAACCCCACTCCTTGCAAGATACTGGAATTGTTCTTCCCCATGTCAATGGGCTCGATAGATGCGACCGACGTACTTCAGTATGCGCGTATCAATGCATCCGACACGGATTTCTCGGAATATGTAGTGGATCTGACGGAAGTTAAGGGAGAAAACTTTGTTGCCAGAGAAGTGGGCGGAATACGCCTTGACCTTCTCAGCCTTGACGCTGTGATAGGTCAGCTCCCCGATGACGGCTGGACAGTCGCGGTGGACTATCTGGGATTCTTCCCGACGGTGGAAGCAGCCGAAGCTTACAGCACGCATTGATGCGATCCGTATTTTGATAGCCGTATTTTGACGGGTAAAAAAATTCTTGCACGCTGCTTTTCGGTATGTTATAATTCAACTTGCACGATTTGTTGACTTGAGCTATGGAGGTGGTACAGGTGACAGCTTTAAAAGTGATACTGGGAATATTTTATTTGCTGATATGTCTTGTGGTCATAATAATCATCCTTATGCAGGAATCAAAGAGCGAGGGACTCAGCAGTGTGATCACAGGAGACAATTCCGAGTCATTTTACAGTAAGAATAAGGGTCTGAGCAAAGACCGCTTCTTATCTAAGCTTACAGTAGTGCTCTCCGTGGCTTTTGCGGTAGTTGCGGTCGTACTGAGCATATTGATGCGGATGGATTGATGCGTTCCGCTCGCGGATACGTTCACGATAAAAATTTATGCAGCAGTGTTACGCAGAAGGTGAATCTTAAGATTCACCTTTTTTGGTGTGACGGTACACGCGCGCATGAGAGGCGCGCGCAGGAACAGAGTTTCATTTTACTAAATAATGATAATATGTTAGAATTGCACAGAAGGAGTTGATAAGCAATGTTTGAATTGGAACAGTTCGATTCGGAACTGACCGAATTGCAAAAAAGTTTATGCGATCTGAGGGATTCACTTTGACACGGAGGGAATGAAGAACCTCATTGAAGAGCTTGAGAACAAAGCGTCCGAACCGGATTTCTGGAATGACCCGGATAAGTCGCAGTCGGTACTGAAGCATTTGAAGCATCTTAAGGCAAAGCTGGGCAGATTCACGTATCTTGAATCCAAGTACGAGGAGATACAGCTCATGATAATGATAGGAAATGAGGAAAACGACGCTTCAATGGCCGAAAATGTGCGGCGCGAGATAGACGATTTCAGACATGCGTTTGACATGCTCAGACTCGAGACTCTTCTTACCGGGCAGTATGACGGCAACAATGCCATAATAACCATACACCCCGGCGCCGGCGGAACAGAGTCGCAGGATTGGGCGCAGATGCTTCTCAGAATGTATATGAGATGGGGAGAAGCGCATGACTACGAGGTCAAGCTCGTGGATGTGCTCGACGGCGACGAAGCGGGCATAAAGAGCGCCGTACTCGAAATAAACGGTGAAAACGCATACGGTTTTCTCAAAAGCGAGCACGGGGTGCACAGGCTCGTGAGGATATCGCCCTTCGATGCGGCGGGAAGACGGCACACATCTTTTGTTTCGGTTGAAGTCATGCCCGAGATAGATGACAATATTGAGATAGACATACGCCCCGAGGATCTGGAGATAGGCACGTACAGGTCGAGCGGCGCCGGCGGACAGCATATCAATAAGACAGACTCCGCCGTCAGGATAACGCACAAGCCCACGGGCGTCACCGTGTCAAGCCAGACAGAGCGCTCGCAGCTTCAGAACAAGGAAACGGCCATGAAGATGCTCCGCTCCAAGCTGTTTGAGATCAAGCAGAGAGAAAATGTGGAGAAGATATCCGACATAAAGGGCGTTCAGATGGAGATCGCATGGGGAAGCCAGATACGTTCATACGTTTTCTGCCCGTATACACTCGTAAAGGATCACAGGACATCATACGAGGAGACGGTCGTAGACAAGGTGATGGACGGTAACATTGACGGCTTCATAAACGCGTATCTCGTAAACGAATTCAATAAAAACAAGTAGTTTTTATCAAAAAAATAAATAAAGCTCAGGAGGTAATATTTATGAAATTAGGTGTCCTAACGGTTGTGCTCGCACAGATGGAGCCGGGCAAGGCAATGAAGTATCTCGCTGATTCCGGCGTTCAGGCTGTTGAGATAGGAACGGGCGGTTTCCCCGGAAACGCTCACTGCAAGCCTGAGATATTACTTAACGATGACAGAGCGCTTGAAGATTTTAAGAACGCCGTATACGGAAACGGTCTTGAAATAAGCGCTCTGAGCTGTCACGGCAATCCGGTGCATCCCAATAAGGAGGTCGCGAAGAAATTTCACGATGAATTTATAAATACGATACTTCTTGCCGAAAAGCTGGGGATAGACAGGATCGTAGGCTTCTCGGGCTGCCCCGGAGACTGCCCGGACTCGAAATATCCGAACTGGGTGACATGTCCCTGGCCGGAGGATTTCCTCGCCATACTCGATTATCAGTGGAACGAGGTGCTCATACCTTATTGGAAGAAGACCGCGGAATTTGCAAAACAGCACGGAATAAAGAAGATAGCCTTTGAAATGCATCCGGGCTTCTGCGTATACAATCCGGAGACGCTCCTTAAGCTGCGCGCCGCGGTAGGAGATATAATAGGCGCGAATTTCGACCCGAGCCACCTCATATGGCAGGGAATGGATCCGGTAGAGGCAATACGGACGCTCGGAGACGCGATCTATTTCGTACACGGCAAAGATGTACGCCTCGACAAGACAAATATAGCAAAGAACGGCGTTCTCGATACGAAGCATTACGGCGATGTGATCAACAGAGCGTGGGTGTTCCGCACTATGGGCTACGGGCACGACTTTAAAGTCTGGAAGGATATAGTGAGTATGCTGAAGCTCGTAGGATATGACGATGTCATAAGCATAGAGCACGAGGACTCGCTCATGTCACCCACAGAGGGACTTCAGAAGGCGATAGCGCTCCTTAAAGAGGTACTCATATCCGAACAGGCCGGTGAAATGTGGTGGGCATGATATATGTGGCGCGACATAAGGATTGAACAGGAAAAATTCCTTTCGCCCCTTGCGGCTCATTCGGCAGACAGCCTCGGCAGGCGTCTGCCGGAGGAGCCTTGTAAGATACGCTCCGATTATGAGCGCGATGCGGACAGGATACTCTATTCTGAAGATTTCAGGAGACTGCGTCATAAAACGCAGGTATTTTTCAATGCAAAAAACGATCATATATGCACGCGCATGGAGCATGTCCTTTATGTACGCGCCATTGCCACAACGATAGGCAGAACGCTCGGGCTGAATCAGGATCTTATAAATGCGATCGCGTTGGGACACGACATAGGCCACGCCCCCTTCGGCCATTCCGGAGAGAGAGTCCTTAACAGCTGTATACGCAAGGTCAATCCGAAGCTTTCCTTCAGACACGAGTATCACAGTCTTCGCGTGGTGGACCGTCTCTCCACGCGGCTTTCAAATGAAAAGATACACGACAAAAGAGGACTGAACCTCACGTATGAGGTAAGAGACGGGATAGTGAGCCACTGCGGCGAAAATTACGACGAATATATTTTACACGCGGATAAGATGAAGGATCCGGATAAAATATACGAGACGGAGCACAGGAGCTGTATGCCCTGTACGCTCGAGGCGTGCGTTGTGCGTCTTGTGGACAAGATAGCCTACGTGGGGCGCGATCTTGAAGATGCCATACGCGCCGAGATAATAGATTACAAGGATATAGATCCCGATATCAGGAAAGAGCTCGGCGCCACTAACGGCGAGGTCATAAATACTCTTGTGCAGGATGTGATCGAAAACAGCTACGGCACGGAATATATACGCCTCAGTAAAGCAAAGGGAGAAGCCCTTCGTGAAATGATAGAGGCCAACAACGATCTTATATATCAGTCTCAGCGTATAAAAAGATATGAGAGAAATGCGCAGAACGCACTTGAAGGACTTTTTGAGACATTTTACGCCGCCGCCAAAAATCCCGACAGAAAGAGCAGGAAAAAGCACATAGAACGCCTCGCGGCATTTATAGACGAGAAGGGATACGGCGATGACGAACCGCCGGAGCAGATAGTGGTAGATTATATAGCCGGCATGACTGACGCATACGCACTTCAGACATTTGAAGAGCTGTACGGCATATGACGCCGTATCTTGGGAGAATATATGGAACAGTTTGATTTTTACGCGTATATAGGGAGAATGAAATACATACTGCGCTGGGGCCTCATGAGGAATACCGTGCCCGAGAACATAAAGGAGCACAGCCTCGATGTGGCGGTCATAGCACACGCGCTGGCGATCATCCATAACAGGCTCTGCGGATATGAGGAGCTCTCGCCGGACAGAGCGTGCGTTTATGCTGTATTTCACGACGCGAGCGAGATAATCACTGGGGATCTTCCCACACCGGTGAAATATTATAATCCCGTGATCAAGGAAAATTACGGGGCGATAGAGGATGTGGCGAAGGATAAGCTGCTTTCCATGCTCCCGGGCGACATGGCGGATGTGTACAGGCCGATACTTTTCTATGAAAACGAGGATCCGGCATATTATCCGATCGTAAAGGCGGCGGACAGGCTGTCGGCATATATAAAGTGCGTGGAAGAGGTAAAGGCCGGCAACAGGGAGTTCGTAAAGGCTATGGAAGCTACTAAAGCATCGATAGACGAAAACGAGCTGCCGGAGGTCAGATATTTCATGGATCACTATATGGAAGCTTATGCAAAAACGCTTGATGAAATGAATTAATTAATGTAAACTGTACGGATGAATCTAAACAGCACGAAAGGGAACGATAACATACAATGGGTTTATTTGAGAAGATTTTCGGAACAAACAGCGACAGGGCGATAAAGCAGATAATGCCCGTAGTTAAAGAGATAAACGATCTGGAGCCCGTTATGAAGGCTAAGTCTGACTCCGAGCTGAGGGAGATGACGGATGTTTTCAAAAGAAGACTCGCAGAGGGGGAGACGCTTGACGACATTTTACCGGAGGCGTTCGCCGTTGTAAGAGAGGCGGCGTGGCGTGTGATAGGTCAGAGACATTTTGACGTCCAGCTGATAGGCGGGATAGTACTTCATCAGGGGCGCATTGCCGAGATGAAAACGGGCGAGGGTAAAACGCTCGTGGCTACGCTCCCGCTGTATCTGAACGCTCTTACGGGCAAAGGCGCTCACCTTGTTACGGTAAACGACTACCTCGTAAAGCACCAGAGCGAGTGGATGGGAAAGATATACAGATTCCTCGGTCTTACCGTGGGCACGATAGTGCACGATATGAAGCCGGAGGAAAGACAGGCCGCGTATGCCTGCGATATAACGTATGCCACCAACAATGAGCTCGGATTTGACTACCTCAGAGACAATATGGTCATATACAAGCAGTATCTCGTTCAGCGCGAACTGAATTTTGCCATAGTGGACGAGGTGGACAGCATACTCATAGATGAAGCCAGGACGCCTCTCATCATTTCGGGCGCGGGCTCAAAGTCGAGCGATCTGTATGAGCGTGCCGACAGCTTTGTATCTTCTCTTTCTAAGCTTGTCATAAAAGAGACAGACAGCAAGGATCTCATGGACGATGTGACGGAGGATTATATAGTCGATGAGAAGGCCAAGAGCGCGACTCTCACTAAGCACGGCGTGGAGAAGGCCGAGAAATGGTTCGGCATAGCCAACCTTTCCGATTCCGAAAATGCTTCCATATCTCATCACATAAATCAGGCTCTTAAAGCCCACGGCGTTATGAAAAAGGATATCGATTACGTTGTTAAAGACGAAAGCGTAATAATAGTGGATGAGTTCACCGGACGTCTTATGTACGGAAGGCGCTACAATGAAGGACTTCATCAGGCCATAGAAGCCAAAGAACACGTCAAGATAGAAAAAGAGAGCATGACGCAGGCGACAATAACATTCCAGAACTTTTTCAGGATGTATTCCAAGCTTTCCGGTATGACCGGAACGGCTCTTACGGAAGAGGGAGAATTCAATGACATATACTCGCTCGACGTGATAGTCATACCTACGAACAAGCCTGTTATAAGGATCGATTACCCGGATGCCGTATATAAAACGGTGAACGGCAAGTACAAGGCTCTCATACGCGATGTCAAAGAGGCTCATGCAAAGGGGCAGCCCGTGCTCATAGGTACTATATCGATCGAAAAATCCGAATATCTGAGCAAGCTGCTCTCACGGGAGGGCATACAGCATAAGGTGCTGAACGCCAAGAACCACGAAAGAGAAGCCGAAATAGTGGCTCAGGCAGGTAAATACGGAGCCGTTACGATAGCCACCAACATGGCGGGCCGAGGCACGGATATCGTGCTCGGAGGAAACAGTGAATTCCTCGCAAAGCAGGAAATGAGGAAAAGAGGCTATGAGGATTGGCTCATAGCGCTTGCCGACAGCCACGCGGACACTGATGACGAGATAGTGCTTTCCGCAAGAGAGCTTTACAGGTCTCTTGAGCAGGAATTTGCAAAGGACACTAAGGAAGAGCATGTTAAGGTAGTTGAGGCCGGCGGACTTTTCATAATGGGTACCGAACGTCACGAATCGAGACGTATAGACAATCAGTTGAGAGGCCGTTCCGGACGTCAGGGAGACCCGGGAATGTCGCGGTTTTACATTTCACTCGAGGACGATCTCATGCGGCTGTTCGGCTCGGAGAGGATCGAAGGTCTCATGAATACCCTTAAGATAGAAGAGGATTATGCCATAGAGAATAAGATACTCACTTCGGCGATAGAGAATGCTCAGAAGAAGGTAGAGGCCAGGAACTTTGAGATAAGAAAGAACGTTTTACAGTACGACGATGTCATGAACCAGCAGCGTGAGATAATATACGCTCAGAGAAGGCGCGTGCTCGACGGTGAAAATATGAAGGATAACTTCTTTACCATGATCAGACGCAGAGTTGAGGAGACGGTGGATTCATACTGCAACGCGGACGTGCCGTCGTCGGACTGGGATTTTGATATGATAAAGAACGATCTTATGGGCATAATCTCGCCCGACATAGTGGACGTATATGCTTCGAAGACGGACAAAAACTTAAAGCCCGCCGATATCACCGATGCGCTGTATGAAGATACGGTGAGAAGATACGATGCAAAAGAACGTGAGGTAGGCTCCGAGCTCATGCGTGAGCTGGAACGCGTTGTACTGCTCAGATCCGTGGATGAGAACTGGATGACGCATATTGACGCCATAGATCAGCTTAAATACGGAGTCGGACTTCAGGCATACGGACAGAGGGATCCTGTCGTGGAATATAAATTCCAGGCGTTTGACATGTTTGAAGACATGAACAAGACGATACAGGATCAGGCGGTGCGCACTATTTTTGCCGTCAGGATACAGCAGGGGGCCAGAGTTGAAAGAAAAGCTGTGGCGGGTCCCGGCCGTGAGCAGCTCGGCGGAAACAGAGAGGAGAAAAAGGCCGCGAAGCCGACAAGCGTCACAAGATCCGGCGCAAAAGTGGGAAGGAACGATCCGTGCCCGTGCGGCAGCGGAAGAAAATATAAAAACTGCTGCGGGAGCTGAGCGGTTTTATTACAGTAAGATGGTGTATGCAGCATGATCGACGTAGCAAGAGAAATAAGTGCATTTGATCCTATAGATACGGCTCACGTGCCCGACAAATACAGGCCGGCGACAGAGTATATGCGAAGAGCTTTTATTATGTATAATAAGGCTCTTCACGAGGTGAATATAGGGCATATAGATACCGCGAGGAATCTGGTCAAACAGGCGGTCTCTATGTTCCCCGATTTTTATGAGGCCATCGTGGTCTACGGAATACTTGTCTTTGCAAACGGCAACAGGACGGGCGCGGTGCGCATTTTCAATTCGGTCAAGGACATTGACCTGCGCGAGGAAGCTGTAAGAACCTTCGACCGGCTTGTGAAGGAGGCCGACAAGCCCGAGGCGTCTAAAGGCAACGATAACGGACAGAGGAGATACACGGGAAATGCGGATTCAGTTATCGACAGATCCGCATATACATATACGCGCACGGCTCCCGCAGAGGCAAAGTACAGCAAGGGCCGTGTGTTTGAAAGAAGCAGCGGATATTACGAATCCCAGCCTCAGAAAAGAAGCTATGACGACCGAAGGCAGCATGCAGACCGGGGCACGCAGGCGGGCCCGCGTTCGCGGGCAGGCTCGCGCTCCCGTGATCTCCGTGAAGCTCCTCATGAGGAAAGGAACGATGCGAGCGATTTCAGGCTTTTAAATAAGTATCTGCTCATAATCGTGGCAGTGCTGCTCATATTCTCGATAGTCGTTTCTACTATGCTCGTGAATAAGACGGCATCTGAAAGGAGCCTTAAGGAACAGCTGAGACAGGCGACGTCTTCATCAGCGGCCGGGAGGATAGGCTTCGAGCCTTTTTATCGGGATCCCTGACTCCATAAAGCGTTTTTCATATTCCGTGATAACATTTTCCTCCGATATCTCCGGGGGCGTATCGGCGCCGTGCAGATCGTATGATACATTTGCAAGGCGCCATCCGTTTTCCGTAAAGCTTTCTACCGAATACTCAAAAAGATCCGGATTGTCTGTTTTCTGAACGACGCGGCCGCTTTCGGACAGTATTGTCCCGTAAGATACGAGAAAAGACGGGTGAGTGAGCCTGTGCTTTGCCTGCTTTTTGCGCGGCCACGGGTCGCTGAAATTGAGGTATATCGTATCGATCTCGCCGGGAGCGAAAATGTCGGTCAATATCTCTGCGTTTGTATGTATGAATCGTATGTTTTCAAGGCCCGATGCCGCCGTCTTCTCAAGAGCGGTGACAAGTACGTTCTTAACACATTCAACAGCTATAAAATCGGCCTCCGGGTGCTTTGCCGCCATACCGGTCACGAAAGCGCCCTTGCCGCAGCCTATTTCAAGATAAAGAGGCGCTCCGTCCCTGTTGAACAATGTGCGCCACTTGCCCTTCAGATCGCAGGGATCGGGGACTGTGAGATATATACATTTTTCGTAACGTTCTTCAAGATGCTTTTTGTTTCTCGGGCGCATTTATTACACTCCTGACCGTAAAATGATTTTAACCGCTGTATTTTACCACGTATCGCAGTCATTTTACACATAAAATATTATACTTTCACATTCGCGTCAAATCATGATATAATACCGCAAAACGAAAGGAGATGCTTGCGATGTATAAATTTCCTATAGGTGTGATACTCGATTCATTCAGATGCGACAGAGAGACCGCGCTTAAGAAGGCTGAAGACCTCGGCGCTGACGGTATACAGGCATACGCCACTTACGGAGATCTTTCTCCGTATAATTTAAACG
This sequence comes from uncultured Clostridia bacterium, assembly GCA_947625435.1. Classification (GTDB taxonomy): domain Bacteria; phylum Bacillota; class Clostridia; order UBA1212; family UBA1255; genus Egerieisoma. The sequence continues at coordinate 12,379 of CANQOI010000037.1, forward strand.
GAAGGCAGAGAAAAGAGCTGCTGGATCAGGTGAAGGGACACGGACTCAGATTTTCCGCGCTGTGCGGCGACCTCGGCGAGGGATTTGCCAATAGAGAGCGCAATCCGAAGCTCATAGAGCATTCAAAAGCGATAATCGATCTCGCTCTCGATCTGGAAACGAATATCGTGACGACGCACATAGGAGTCGTGCCCGAGGATAAGGATCATGAGCGATATAAGATAATGCAGGAGGCGTGCTTTGAGCTGAGCCGTTACGCGGATTCGGTGAACGCGCATTTTGCGATAGAGACGGGCCCGGAGAAGGCTTCTACGCTCAAGGCATTTCTCGACGATCTGCATTCTACGGGCGTAGCGGTGAACCTGGATCCCGCGAATCTGGTTATGGTCACAAAGGATGACCCTGTTAAAGCTGTATATACACTTAAGGATTATATAGTGCACACACATGCAAAGGACGGCAGGAATATATATCCCACGCCCGCGGAAGTAGTGTACGGCGTGCGCCCGGGACACGAGGGAGAGGTGCCTACGGGGCCTTCCTTCATAGAGCTTCCTCTGGGAACGGGCGACGTGGATTTCAAGGCTTACCTCAATGCGCTTGACGAAGTGGGATACAGGGGATTCCTCACGATAGAAAGAGAAGTGGGAGAACAGCCCGAAAAAGATATACTCACCGCAAAGGATTATCTTTGCGGCATAATAAACGCCTGAAAGGAGACAGTATTTTATGAGCAAACCGACATATTACATCACAACGCCTATTTATTATCCGAGCGATAATCTTCATATAGGCCATTCCTATACGACTGTGGCCGCGGATACGGAAGCCAGATACAGGAGACTCAAGGGATATGATGTAATGTTCCTCACGGGGACAGACGAGCACGGTCTTAAAATACAAAGAAAGGCTGAGGAAAAAGGCGTAACGCCCAAGGAATATGTGGATGAGATAGTCTCCGGCATAATAAAGCTGTGGGATACCATGAACATATCGAACGACCGTTTTATACGCACGACAGACGATCATCATGTTAAAACGGTTCAGAAGATATTTAAACAGCTTTACGATCAGGGCGATATATATAAGAGCGAATACGAGGGCTGGTACTGTACGCCGTGCGAGTCCTTCTGGACAGAAACACAGCTTAAGGACGGAAAATGCCCCGACTGCGGACGCCCCGTGGAGCTTACGCGCGAGGAGAGCTATTTCTTCAGACTTTCAAAATATCAGGACAGGATAATAGAATATATAGAAAGTCATCCCGATTTCATACAGCCCGTTTCACGCAGGAACGAGATGCTGAGCAATTTCCTGCGCCCCGGTCTCGAGGATCTGTGCGTTTCAAGGACGACATTTGACTGGGGAATACCCGTGACGTTCGATGACAAACACGTGGTATACGTGTGGGTGGACGCGCTTTCCAATTATATATCCGCACTCGGCTACGGAAGCGATGACGACGGCGATTTCCGCAGATACTGGCCCGCACAGCTCCATCTCGTGGGCAAAGAGATAATACGCTTCCACACGATCATATGGCCGGCGATACTCATGGCGCTGGATCTTCCGCTCCCCGAGCAGGTATACGGCCACGGTTGGCTGCTGTTGGACGGCGGTAAAATGTCAAAATCAAAGGGAAATGTAGTGGATCCCGTCATACTGACCGAAAAATACGGCACTGATGCCATAAGATATTTTCTGCTCCGCGAGGTGCCCTTCGGGTCGGACGGAGTGTTTTCCAACGAAGCCCTCATAGCGAGAATAAATGCAGACCTGGCAAACGATCTGGGTAATCTCGTTTCAAGAACCGTATCCATGCAATTAAAATATTTTAACGGCGTAATGCCTTCCGCAGAGGACCGCATATCATGCGGCCCCGAGGATGAGGTCATAGCGCTCACCGCGGGAAATTCCGCCGCTATAGACGAGGCTATGGATGCGCTTCAGTTCCCGACAGCGCTCACAGAGCTGTGGAAGGGGATTTCACGCATGAATAAATATATAGACGAAACGGCGCCCTGGGTGCTCGCAAAGAGCTCAGACCCGGATGACAGAAGGAGACTCGCGGGAGTAATGTATACGCTCCTTGAAGGCATACGCATAGTTTCGGTAAAGCTCGAGCCCTTCATGCCTTCAACGCCCGCAAAGATACAGGAGCAGGCCGGCATAGCGGGAAACGCCGATATACTGACATGGGAATCCTCCTCAAAATGGGGACTCTACCCTGACGGTGCGGAGGTTAAGAAGGGCGGCGTACTGTTCCCGAGGATAGACGCCGAAAAACAATAAACTGACGGGGAATGATCCGTATGAAGATTTTAAAACGCACTGTCTGTAAAATCATAAGATCTGCTGCCGCGGCGGCGCTCTGCGTGCTCGTATTGTCCGGCGCCGCCTGCACTTCCGGAAACGTATCCGACAGGGAAGCGGCAGCACACACAAGCCCGGCTGCCGCCGGCAATACACCGGGAGGTGAAAGCACCGTGAACACTCCTGAACCGACTCAGAATGTACCGGAAGGCGCTGTGAAATGGATAAATGCCCACGGAAACAGCGACGCAGTCATAATGACTCACGATCAGATCGCCTACATGAATGAGAAAATGCGCGAGAGGTGCGCGGCCTTAACCGATATTAAGGAATATGAACCGAATATTTCAAGGGATCAGATGACACATATAATAGAAAGCTCATCCGGCCCGTCTCTTCCCAAATATGACGAAAAAGGCGTCGAAATAACAGAGGCTGAGCTTGAAGCCGTCAGAGCGAACCGCAATCTGGACGCACTGGCGGATCTGAACACAGCAGTTAAAGGCGTTACAGTACAGAGGACCGATATACGCGCGCTGCCCACCGACAGGGAATTTTACAACAGCGCGTCCGTTCAGGATTATGACAGGATGCAGGAATCGGAGCTGCCCGCGGCATCGGCCGTCTGGATACTCCACACGAGCCTTGACGGAAAGTATCATTTCATACAGTCATATTATTACATCGGCTGGGTCAGGACGGAAAATGTGGCAGTGGCGGAAGGCAGCGGCGATTGGGATATGTATGCGGATCTTCTCAACATAGACGGGAGCGCATTTGACAGAAACGATTTTGCGGTGATAACAGATTCACAGGTGAACGTAAACGGAGTGCGCCTCGATATGGGTACGGCTGTGCCTTTAGACGGTGCGGTCGATGCTGCCGCATCCGGCAGCGTGATACTTCCCGGCAGGGATGCAGACGGAAAGCTCACCCGCGTAAATGCAGAGCTTCCGAAGGGCTCGTACAGCATAGGATATCCCGATTACACGCTCCGCAGCTTTTACATACAGGCATTTAAATACGTCGGCACCCCTTACGGATGGGGAGGCATGAAGAACGGCGTTGACTGCTCAAGCTATGTGCTGAGCGTATTCAAGTCGTTCGGATTCGTTTTCCCGAGAAATACGAGCCAGCAGAACAGCACGGTGGGACGTGTCACGGATGTTGAGGGGCAGGATGACGCATATAAGATATCGGTGCTTTCGGAGGCGTACGAAAACGGCATACCGACACTGATCTATAAGTCCGGGCATGTCATGATATATCTGGGAGTTCAGGACGGCGTGCACTATATCATACACGCGCCGGGAAGCGGCAGAGTGCGGGAGGACGCTTATGACGGCTTCTCGTCGCTGATACGCATATGTGAGGTCTCGCCGCTGAAATAGTTCAGGCATTTCAGCTGTTTTATGAGCTTGTCGTATCTTACCTGATAAGCTTTAAGTATATAGGTATAATATTCTATACTGTCCGAGTCGGTAACATTGTTGAAATTGACCCGGGCAGTTTTTATGTCTTGCTTTACAACGCTTATCTCATCCATTATGGCTGTTATTTCGGGATCTTCTCTCGCTTTGCGCATTCTCAGCATGTCGCGGATACTCATGATAATATATCACCGCCTTTATTTTTCCGACATCAACTGTAAAATATACTGTACATTTGATCGGTACGTTTATTAGTATGAGTGTATGCGCAAAAAAATGCCTGAATGTAAAAGCGGGCCGCGGCTCATACGTTCATGTCGTTGTACGCGCCGCGGCCCTATGGCAGAAAATATGATAAGGGTGGGTATGCTTTGTCCTATATGCCGCTGCCGGCATAATTCTTAAGGACTCTGGCGGAAGGGTCATTTACGTCGCAGCCTTCCCATGACCTGTTAGGCATCCAGAAATCCGTGACCATGTGCGCCTGCCCGGGGTAGTATTTTTCAAAAATGATACGGTAGAGGAGTGATTCCTTCGTAAAAGGCACTGCAAATGTATATTGCAACCTTTTTTCTTCATATTCTTCATCTGTATACAGAGTGTCCGCATATTCTTTTATGTAGTCCACCATGGAATGGCCTACCGCATCGCTGAAGGCGGCCTTTTCCCTGAACAGTATGGACCGGGGCAGATATTCGCCCTCGGGACAGTCCTCAAAAGCGTGACGCAGCAGATACTTGCCCTTGCCGTAAGTATTTATCTTAAGGCGTGGATCCGCAGACATGACATAGCGCACAAAATCAATATCGCCGAAGGGCACTCTCGCCTCCATCGAATTTACGGAGATGCATCTGTCGGCTCTCAGAACGTCGTACATATATATTTCACTTATACGCTTTACGGCCTCCTCCTGAAACGCCTCCGGCGACGGTGCGTAATCGGTATATTTGTAACCGAAGAGCTCATCCGATATTTCACCGGTGAGAAGTACGCGCACATCCGTGGTCTCATGTATTGCCTTGCATATGAGGTACATTCCCACGCTCGCGCGCACGGTAGTTATGTCATACGTGCCGAGAATGCTTATCACTTTTTCAAGGGACGATATCACGGTATCCTTATCTATGATGATCTCCCTGTGCTCGCTGTGAATGAAATCCGCGACTTCTCTTGCATATTTCAGATCGATGGCGTCCTCGTTCATGCCTATCGCGAATGTGCGTATGGGCCTTCCGAGTATCTTGGCCGAAACAGAGCACACGAGCGAGCTGTCAAGGCCGCCGCTGAGAAGAAAACCTATAGGGGCGTCGGCGTCGAGCCTTTTTTCTATTCCTTTAATGAGCTTGTCGTGTATCTTATTGCATACCGTCTCGATGCCGTCATCAGAGAAGCTGCTAACGTGTGAAATGTCATTGTAGCACACGAATCTGCCGTCTATGCAGTAATGCCCCGGCGGGAACGGTTCTATCCTTTCTGTAAGGCCCACGAGATTCTTGGCTTCGCTGGCAAATATCATGATGCCGGAGCTTGTGCGGCCGTAAAATAGGGGACGGATGCCCACGGGGTCCCTCGCCGCTATATAATGCCCAGAAGTGCCGTCGAATATTATGAGAGCGAATTCGGCGTCGAGCATTGAAAACATATCCGTGCCGTATTCTTCGTACATGGGGAGGAGTATTTCACAGTCGGAATCGCCCGCAAAGCTGTATTTCTTCTCAAGCTCCTTCTTGATCTTGCGAAAGCCGTATATTTCACCGTTGCATACGAGCATGTTGCCGCCTCTTGAGAAGGGCTGCATGCCCGTTTCATTCAGATCCATTATGGCAAGCCTGTGAAATGCGAGTATGCCCATTCCATTTTCACATATCCTGCTCATGTCGGGACCTCTCGACTCGGTGCGGTCAAAGCACTCCGTAAATACGGTTTTCGTAAAATCCTGCGTGTAGTCCTTTCCGCAGACGCCCATTATTGAACACATGCTATTTCGATCCTCCGTTGTGATCCGACACACGCGCACGGGCTTTCGGCCTCGCGCGCGTGTATTGTCTGTTTGCTTTTACTCTACATCCTGCAGAGCGTCGTACCCTTCTTCGCCGGTGCGTACCTTTACGACATTTTCAACATCGTATACGAATATTTTACCGTCGCCTATGTGGCCCGTGTAAAGCACCTTCTTGGCGGTTTCTATGACGAGCCTCGGGGATACCTTGCTCACCACTATCTCAACCTGCACCTTAGGAAGCAGCGTTATCTCCTGAACGACGCCTCTGTAATATTCCGGCTTGCCCTTCTGTGCGCCGCAGCCGAGTACATTCGTTACGGTCATGCCCGTTATACCTATATCCATCATGGCGTTCTTGAGAAGCTCGAAACGCTCCTGCTTCATTATGATCTCAACCTTTGTCATTTTAACGTCGGATGCCGGAACGCTTCGCGTCTTAAGCTGAACAGGCACCGCTTCATCCGGCGGAACAACATGCTCGGAAGCATTCTCTGAATGCGCGGGTGCTGCCGCTGCCGCACTGCCTGCCGCTGCCGCAGCTAACGCGTCGTCTGTAAAGCTTCCCGAAATGTCGGGCACTGCCGGAGCGAAGTCTGCGTAAGCGCTCACGAGTCCGTGCTCGGGAAGGTCGAGGCCCTTTATCTCCTCCTCGGGTTTTACGCGAAGACCGATCGTTTTCTTGAGCACGAAGAACAGTATCACGCCGGTGACTGTGACCCACGCGGCGGCGGAGGCTACGCCCAGGAGCTGTATCCCTAAGAACCTGCCGCGGCTCATGCCTATGTCGCTCAAAAATCCGTTCGAGGCGAAAATGCCGGTAAGTATCGTGCCGAGAGCGCCGTTTATGCAGTGAACGCCCACTGCGCCTACGGGGTCATCTATCTTAAGTATCTTATCTACGAATTCGATCCCGAATACGACTGCGAAGCCCGATATGATGCCTATCACAGCGGCTGCCCACGGACGCACCGCATCGCATCCTGCCGTTATCGCCACGAGCCCCGCAAGAGAGCCGTTGAGAGTCATTGAAACGTCCGGCTTTTTATAGCGTACCCATGTTATGATCATGACTGACACTGTTGCTACTGCCGCCGCCAGGTTTGTATTGAAGAATACGAGTCCGGCCGTTTCGGCTGCGCCGCCCGTCATTGAAACGGTGGAGCCTCCGTTGAATCCGAACCAACAGAACCAGAGTATGAACACTCCGAGAGCGCCGAGAGGTATGCTGTGTCCGGGTATTGCTCTGGGCTTGCCGTCTTTTCCGTATTTTCCTATCCTCGGTCCCAGCATTGCCGCGCCTATGAGGGCCAGTATGCCGCCTACCATGTGAACTGCCGTTGAACCTGCAAAATCATGGAATCCGAGATCCGCGAGCCATCCGCCGCCCCATATCCAGTGCCCCGAAACGGGATATATCAAAAGACTTATCACAGCGCTGTATATGCAGTATGTACTGAACTTCGTTCTTTCGGCCATGGCGCCCGATACTATGGTAGCGGATGTGGCGCAGAACACTGTCTGGAAAATGAAATATGTGAAGAACGACACACCCGCCGGAAGTATCTCCGAATAGTCGCCGCGTGTAAAGAAGTCTATGCCTCCGAATACCGCGCTCTGTGTCCCGAACATTATGCCGAAGCCTATGAACCAGTAAAGGGGAGTGCCTATCGAAAAGTCCATGAGGTTTTTCATTATTATATTTCCGGAGTTCTTGGCTCTCGTAAAGCCCGCCTCCACCATGGCAAAGCCCGCCTGCATGAAGAAAACGAGCGCCGCTCCTATGAGTGTCCACATCGTATTGACATCGCTGAACATGACCATAATGTTTTCACTGCCTGTAAGTAACATTTTGGATTTCCGCCTTTCTTTATATGATTATATCTGTTCCTTCCGCCGCGCTTTATTTTACGCTGAAAAGGAGATCGCCGTACGTGGGATACGGCCAGTATTTTTTAGCCGTGAGCGTCTCGAGTCCGTCTCCCGCCGCGCGCAGTCTCGCCATTGCGGCAATGACCGTATCTTTGTAGTATTCCGCTTCATCCGCAGCGCATGCGAACGTCCCCGTTTTCTCCATATCATTTTCGAGTGCCTCGAGAGCCGCCAGCATTTCACCGGACAGAGCCGATATTTTACGGAGCGTCTTCTCTTCATACGAGCAGTCCGCGTCCGGTATAACGCTCTTCTTGGCTATCGCCGTTTTGCTCAGCTCCTTTGAGTACTCGGATACCGCCGGTAAAATGTCGCGCTTCGCCATTTCGATCATAGTTGATGCTTCTATGTGGAGCACCTTTATATAGTTATCGAGGAGTATTTCATATCTTGAACGCATTTCGGTTTCCGAGAATACGTTGTGACTTGTAAACAGCTTCACATTCTTGTCGTCGAGGAAATGCGCGAGCGCGTCGGGCGTTGTCTTGAGATTGAGGAGCCCTCTTGACTCGGCCTCGCGTATCCATTCATCGTCGTAACCGTTTCCGTTGAATATTATCTTTTTGTGAGCCTTTATCTCATCTCTTATGAGGTCGTGGAGCGCGCCCTCAAAATTTTCCGCTCCCTCGAGACGGTCAGCATATTCCCGCAGGGATTCGGCCACCGCCGTGTTAAGCACTATGTTGGGTCCCGATATCGAAAGGGATGAGCCCAGCATACGGAATTCGAATTTGTTGCCCGTAAATGCGAAGGGCGACGTTCTGTTCCTGTCTGTGGTATCCTTCGGAAAACGCGGGAGCACATGTACGCCTATCTTCATCTGCACTTTTTCCTTTGCGTCGTATGCAGCGTCATTTTCTATTGCGTTGAGTATCTCACCGAGCTCGTCTCCCACGAACATTGAAACGACTGCCGGAGGCGCTTCATTGGCGCCGAGTCTGTGATCGTTGCCGGCGCTGGCCACCGATATCCTGAGAAGATCCTGATATTCGTCTACGGCTTTTATAACGGAGCACAGGAAAAGCAGGAACTGTGCGTTCTCGTACGGTGTTTCACCGGGCTCGAGCAGGTTTACGCCCGTATTTGTGGATATCGACCAGTTGTTGTGTTTGCCGCTTCCGTTTACTCCCGCGAAGGGCTTCTCATGGAGCAGACACACCATTCCGTGCTTCTTTGCGACCTTCTGCATGATCTCCATCGTGAGCTGGTTGTGGTCGGTCGCTATGTTCGTTGTCGTGAAAATGGGCGCGAGCTCATGCTGTGCGGGAGCCACCTCGTTGTGCTCTGTCTTTGCCAGTATACCCAGTTTCCAGAGCTCGTCGTTCAGATCCTTCATGAAGGCGAGCACTCTCGGCTTTATCGTGCCGAAGTAATGATCCTCAAGCTCCTGTCCTTTGGGCGGCTTCGCTCCGTAGAGCGTGCGCCCCGTGTATATGAGATCCTTCCTCTTCTCATATACGTCCTTGTCGATGAGGAAATATTCCTGTTCGGGGCCCACTGTTGTCTTTACGGAAGTCACGTCCTCGTTTCCGAAGAATCTGAGCACTCTGAGTGCCTGCTTGTTTATGGCTTCCATCGATCTGAGCAGCGGCGTTTTCTTGTCGAGCGCCTCTCCTCCGTATGAGCAGAATGCCGTCGGTATGCATAACGTACCCTCTTTGATAAATGCGTATGAAGTAGGATCCCAAGCCGTGTATCCTCTCGCCTCAAATGTGGCTCTTAAGCCTCCGGACGGAAAACTCGAAGCGTCGGGTTCGCCCTTGACAAGCTCTTTTCCGGAGAATTCCATTATTACCTTGCCGTTATCCGACGGTGAAATGAAGCTGTCGTGCTTCTCGGCCGTTATTCCGGTCATGGGCTGGAACCAGTGCGTAAAATGTGTCGCACCCTTTTCTATCGCCCAGTCCTTCATTGCATTTGCAACAACGTTTGCAACGGAGATATCAAGCTTTTTGCCGTCCAATATGGTCTTTCGCATGGCTTTGTATGTTTCTTTCGGCAATTTCTCCTTCATTACCGTATCGTCAAATACCATGCTGCCGAATTTCTCACTAATAGCGCTCATAACAGTTACTCCTTATTATAAATTTATAAAAAGAAACGGCAAAGGCGCCACAGCTTTGTAACTGCGGCGCCTTTGCCGTTTCTTTTCTCACATGATATACCTATGCATTTTGTTTGTCAATAGTTATTTAATTTGAATTATTTTTGAACTCAAAGCAGACGCCTGATATGATTTTACAGATGACGCGGCGATAAAAAAGGAGTATAATCCTGTCTGACGGAAAGGGGATATATATATGGATAAAATTCTGATAGGTGTGTTCGGGGCGTGGCGAGGTAAGAGCCCCGTCTTCCGACGAAGTACTATGATTTTTCCGTAGTCAGCTAATTTCTACTTTTATCGTAATTGCGCATTTTT
>CANQOI010000038.1 GCA_947625435.1 uncultured Clostridia bacterium
CTCTGTACGTACCGCGCGGCATCCGATATGCGTTTATACTCGACGCTTCCTTTCATATGTCCGCTCCGGCCACGCTCACATTGTCTATCCTCACGGCGAGAGGCCCATCGTACTTGCTGTCTTTATAGCGCTCCGTCGAAAACGTGAGCGAATCCTGAGCCTCGAGTATGCTCCCGTTTATCGAGCCTCCCGTAAGTATGCTCGTTCTGATATCTCCGTTCTCATCCTTTTCATACAGGTACGCAAGGCGTATCTCACCGCCGAAATGTCCCGAAAACGAATCTGTCTGAAAATCGGAAAATGCGGCTACGTGCAGCACTCTGTCATTGGCGGATCCTGTGCCGCGGCACATTTCTTCAAGGCTCATCGTTCCGTTCGAGCACTCCGCGGCAGAATAATCTCCCGTGGGCTCCGTGCCGAGATAATACGAAAATCTCGCGTCCGCATGTACGGTCCTCAGCACTCCGTTTTCCGTGAGCACTCTGTCCTTCATGAGTATGCCGTCGGGGCTGTATTTTCTCACTGCCTTAAGTTTAATGTCGAGCAGCTCGCCCTTCGAGCCGTCGGCGCTTCCCTGTATGAATGAATCCTTTTTAAAAGACGAATATCCGGCGTATATCATGCCGCCTCCCGCTCTGCTCACATAGTAGTCCAGCAGATCCTTTACATGCTCCTCCGAAAGTATCACGGCATATTTTCCGGATCTCGGCGATGCGGAAGCCGCAGCGCGGTCCTTTGTATTTTTGAGGGCTTCTCTCACCTTCTGCGCAAGGCTGCCGTATTCCGGCGTGCGGTACGCAAACTGTGAGTAAAGCTCCACGTCCTGTCCTCCCGATATACACTGCGTCACGAATTCGCCTTCGAATGAATAGCGGGTGTATCCCACGTCTATCCCTTCGGAATTTATTATGCGCGTGCTTATGCGCCTTGCGAATATCTCGGCAGAATTTACGAAGCTCTCTCCGCTGCCGCCGTCCTTCGCATGAAGCAGTGCGTCGGCCATTTTATATGCTTCTTCGGTAAGATCGTATTCCGGCTCGGACTCATATTCCGCCTCCCCTTCGCCGCGGGGCAGCTCGTAAAATTTATTTTTAACAAACGAAGCGGCGAAATACGCTCTGCTTATTGCCGTATCCATTTCTTCGTCCGTCATATCCGCGTATATGAGAGCGTCCGCAGATCCTCTCATTTTACATCCGTCCGCTTCGAAATCGCGGTAAACGGTGACCTTGTAATCTGTCACGTCCACACATCTCGATATGTCGAGCTTTTCTCTCACATAGAAGAGCTCTGTCTGCCGCGCGCGGCTTATGTTTATCTTGTAATGCTCCGTTCTGTTCCTGCGGAGGCTTTGCATTATGCGTTCCGACGTTTCCATATATGATGCTCTCCTTTCATCATCCGAGGCGTATGCGCGCTTTTATATACGGACCTCCGTCCGAAACCTTTACCCACTCTTTATAGCCTTTGCCGCAGAAGCCGCTTCCGCAGAGCTCGATACTGTCTGACACCATCGATATGGACTTGAGAAGGTCCGGCACGTAGCCTGTCAGTACTATGGGTGAAAATATCTTCCCCGTGAGCTTTCCGTCTTTTATCTCACGCGCTATGTTCACCATGCACTGTATGCCCCAGTTTTTGGGATCCTCCATGCCGCTGCGCGCATTTTCAAGCAGGAAACCGTATTTTACGGATGCTATCATATCCTCCGGCCTGTCGCTTCCGGCTTCGAAAAATGTGTTCGTCATCCTCGTGTATGCTTTTCTCCTCGAGCTTTCGCGCCTGCCGTTGCCCGTAGGCGCCGTGCCGAGCCTGCCCGCGCTCCTCAGATCGCTTATGCCGCGTTTTAAAATGCCCTTTTCTATTATAACGGTGTCGGACGCATCCGTTCCCTCGTCGTCAAAAAGATATGTGGCTGTCTGATCCGCCGCGGACGCTCCGTCATGCATCGTTACGAGCTCCGATGCCACGTACTTACCCACATATTGCTCCGCGAGGGCGCGCTTCTTTACGAACATATCCATTTCAACGCCGTGGCCGAAGGCTTCGTGTACGATCATGCCCGTTACGTCCGGTGCGCATATGCATTCATATTCTCCCGGCGGGATGGGCTCGCTGTCGAGCAGTGCTATCGCCGCAGACGCCACGGACTCCACATCCTTTTCCATTTCGGAAAGCACCTCGGTGCCGCCGAGCACGGAATATCCCTTGTAGCAGTCCTTTATCTCCTCGCCCCGCGCAGCCATGACTGTCATTGCTCCCGTCGTCCACATTATATCCTGCCGCTTGCGCTCGGCGATGCCTTTGCGGTCGGCTCTTACAAAAAGCTCCGATCTCCTGCAATATACGCACGCCACGCCGGCGTCGAGCACTCTGCTGTCGTATGAGAGGGCCGCGTTTCTGATCTTTTCAAGGCGCTTTATTATTCCGCCGTCTCCGAGTTCGTCCGGATCTTCTTTATATTCCGTGTAAAATTCTTTTTCTCCCGTATGTCCGCCGTCCGCCGCGAACGCCCCCTCTCCCAGCACATCCGCTCTTATGCCGGTGAGCTTCCGCAGGTCCTCCGCTATATCCGGAAACGATTTCTCTTTTAATATGCTCCTTGAGCATTCGGCGGTCATTTTACCGTCCGATACGCGTATCACGAATCCCCTGTCGCTGGTCATGGGGTCGCATTTTATATTTGTTCCCGTGCGTGAAATGCTGTAACGCCTGCCTTCCGAATCTGAGGCGAGCACGCTCGCATCGGAAAATCCGTGCAGTACAAGATATTCCGCCAGCTTTGAAACAACAGGCGCCGCGGCTGATATAAAGCCTGATACCGGCTTGCTGTCAGCCCGCAGCTTCTTACTGTCATGTATCTCTGTCATTATGATTCAGTACCTCCGTTGATATACGGTGATCGAAGCTCTCATATCACAAACGTAAATGAGCCTGAGACCGCATTGAATACGAGCTCGCCGTCTTCGTACGATACAAATTCTATACCGTCGTCCGTGACATTAAGCTCCGAAATATTTTTGTCGTTTACCCTGCACTCGTCCGCGCTTTCCGCCGGCAGGCGTATTTCACCGGCGGTGTTCGCGGGGAGAGAGCACTTATATGTCCACCTGTCTCCTTCGAACGAAGACTCCGCCGTGATCGTTCCGTATGCGGAATCATAGGACGCTCTGACGGAAAGCCTGCTGTCCGGCTCCGGCGCAAACACGATCCTTCCGTATCCGGGGCTGTCCTTAGATGAGCCTATGCCGGCCATGCTCTCAAACATCCACGCCGCCGCAACGCCGTATGCGTAATGGTTGAATGAATTCATACCCACATCGCCGAAGCCGTTCGATATCGTATATGAATTCCAGCGTTCCCATATAGTAGTGGCGCCCTGATCGACTGAATACAGCCATGAGGGATTTTCGTGCTGCAGCAGCAGCGTGTACGCCACATCGCTCCTGCCTATCTTGGTGAGAGTCGGAAGAAGTATCGCGGTGCCGAGGAATCCCGTCTGCAGCTTATTCCCGTTCCTCTCTATGTTGCTTATGAGCTGATCCGTGACCGCCTTTACCGAATCGTCGTCGGGAAGAAGATCGAGATACAGCGCGTAGAGGCATACGGACTGTTCCGGACGCTTGAGAGTGCCGTCCTTCTTCACGAATTTATTCTGAAAATATATCTTCTCGGTCTCATATACGGATCTGTATCTTGCCGCATCTTCATTAAGTCCCATGGCATCCGCCATTTCGGACATCATGAGAGCGTCCCACGCGTAAAATGCCACTCCCAGCATGCTCTTTATCGTGTTGTCGTTACTCTCATATGCCAGCCAGTCGCCCCATATGGGAAGACCGCCCTGTTTGTTCGTGCCCGCCAGGAAGCCGTCCACATAAAGCTGCATGGATTCCCAGTTGTCCTCTATCACCGATATGTCTCCGTACTGCATGTAAAGATTGTAAGGCACTATTATGCCGGCGTCCGCCCAGCCGAAGCCGCCCCAGCCGCCTCCGCCGTATTCTCCCGTAGGAGCCGTGCCGGGATAAGCTCCCTCCGCGTTCTGACTGTCTCTCAGGTCGGTCATGAACTTTTCAAGGAAGCTCTTTGAAAATGCAAAATAGCATCCCGCCTTTGAAAATACCTGCGTATCCGCCGTCCAGCCCTGCCTCTCGTCTCTCTGAGGGCAATCGGTGGGAACGCTCAGATAATTAGAGTACTGTCCCCATCTTATATTGCTTATGAGCCGGTTCACGTCGGCATCGGATGTTTCTATAAAGCCCGTGTCCTGTTCGACCGAGGTCACCACCTGTCCGTCCACACTGTGGAACACCGCATGTCTGTCGGTCGTTATCTCTATGTACCTGAAGCCGTAAAATGTAAATGAAGGATGGTAATATTCGCTTCCTCCGCCCTTCAGGGTATATCTCGTAGTGGCCTCCGCGGAGCGGTAATTCGCATTGTATATGCTGCCTTCAGGGCCGTCGTTGCCCCGTGAGAACGCGCCGTTTCCGTCATTGAGTATCTCGCCGTGGGTTATTACTAAATTCGTTCCGGATTCTCCCTCAACGTTGAAGGCTTCCCAACCGGAAAAATTCTGTCCGAAATCTATGAGGGCCGTTTCTCCCGGATAGAGCTCAAATTCTTCGTCTCCGTACGTGCGCACCGTATTGATCTTACCGAATTCCCGGTTCGAAGCGCCCGTGGCCCCCTCATATACCGTAACGCTGTTCACGTTCCGCTGCAGATCCCCGCGCACGGTTATATACGACCCTATCCATGCGCAAAGGACGCCTTTGAACTCGTTATTTTCTTTTGCGTTCGCCCAGCCGCCGTCGTCATATCCGGGATACATCCAGCTCTGATCGATCCTCGCATCGTATGTCTCTCCTGTGAAAATGTCCGCGTATGTGACGGCGCTTTCAAGCGCGGTCTTCCACGTTGTATCGGTCGTTACCGTCTCGGTGTCGCCGTTTTCGTATTTAAGTATGAGCTTTGCGAGGTACGCGTCTTCCTTTCCGTAATTTCCCGCCGCAAGGTCGCTCCACCAACCGCCGCTCACGACCGCGGAAAGCACATTTTGCTTCCCCTCTTCGAGCATCCACGTTATGTCATATGAGTTGTAAAATTTTCTGTCGGCCATTTCAGTAAAACCGGGCTTGAGTTCATGGTATTCTATGCTTCCGTCAGCTTTCTTTCTGCCTACTCTCTGACCGTTCACATACGATTCATACACTCCGAGTCCCGACGTGTAAAGCTTTGCGGACACAAGGCCGTCCCTTACGTCGACCGTTTTCCTGAAAGCGGGGAGCTGCGTACCGCCCGAGAATCTGTATACCTGTTCTCCTATCGAAGCGTCGGTACCTATTCTGAGCATACCGTCCTGCAATGAATAATACGAGGCACCCGTGAGCATCACTCCGGATGAGAAATCATTTTCATACATTATGTTCCCTTCCGGATCCCTTACCTTTATATTGTCGTAAAGCGCTATCTCGGTAGAGGAAGCGGAGTCGCTGCTGTGTCTGAACCCTATCCCGGAGAAGGGTATCTCACTCGTGTGCCTGTATTCGTTTGCGAGAGTGAGACTGTTCTCATCCGCTCCGAAATATGTCTTCACAGTGCGGCCTGTCACTTCTATGCGCTCATGTATCTTCTTACCTATGACAGAATTTCCGTCGTACCCCACGGCGGCGGTCACATCGACGGCACGCACGCTGCCCGGGCCGCCCGGATATGCCGTCCAGTTCCCGTTAGCTTTAAAATGCGGCCTTAAAAGCACTCTTCCCTTCTGATCCCACGTATTTACCTGCCACATGATGAACGTGCCGGAATCCTCTACGCCGAAGCAGAAGCCCTGATTGTCGCGCTCTATGATAAAGTCAAAATCTATGGTGTATTTCGTAGCATCCGCATTTTTATAGATACCGCCGTCGCTGTACGATATCCATTTTGTATCTGAGAACGCATCTTCTTCCAAAAGACCCGTCTCAAACGTGGCCTCCCCGGATGTGTACTGCCTCCCGTTTCCGTCCCAGACGTTTACGATCCATGTGTATTCCGTGGACGAAGAGAGCTCCTGTCCCCGGTACACTATCCCGACAGAGGATGACGAATCCACGACTCCGCTGTCCCACACAGTGCCTCCGCCGCAGGATACCGTTATCTGATATGCAGACTGTCTCCAGCCGATCTCATCCGAACTGAACTTCCAGCTGAATGAGGGGTTCGGATCGTCTATACCGACGGGATCCGCAAGATCGTCTGTGCGCATACCGTATATGGGAGTGTCGATCTTGTCATCCTTGTCGCTGCCGCCGCTGCATCCCGCAGCCGATACGGCTAAAGCAGCGACGAGCAATATGCTCAGCAGCCGTACGCGGCCGCGTCTCATATGCTTCAATGATCCCCTCAGCATGACGTCACCTCCGTTTTACGGGTTTACTGCCTTTACGGTATATTCCGCAAAAAGCGAACCGAGCTTCAGCATGCTGTCCGAGTCAAAGTGGTACGGATCTACAGGAGTCGGCTCCTGATCGTATGTCAGTCCCTCCGCCATGGTATCAAAATAGTAGTTTATGTCTGAAGATTCGGAGAAGCTTTTCTTGATCGCGTTTATCTGTTCGTAATTTTTCCAGTACGAGGATATGCCCGCGTCAACGAACGGTATGCCCTTTGAAGGCGCATATGCCGCATAATCCTTTCTGAACTGCTCTGCAACGCCGGCCAGATTATCGGCGTATGCCGCCGTAAGATCGTCATTCGATGCGTCATTCTCGCCCTGCATCCAGCAGAAGGACATTATCTGCGGATGATAGCCGTCCGATTCGAGCGCCTTAAGGCACAGATCCAGAGTCTCCTTTAATTTTTCATAGCAGGCTCCGCCGGGCTGCCAGTGGCTCGGTATGGACACGTCCCCTTTGGCCACTTTAACTATGTAAAATGAGGTGTCGGGATAATTCGTTCCGAGATAATCGGCCATGCCCACCTCCGGACCGAAGAAGGTAGTATGCCAACTCTGTCCGAATGTCACTTTATCGAATATCTCGTCTGTCGTGAGCTCGGTCTTCGATTTATATTTTACGTTAGTGTTTGAATTGGCTCCGTCCGCGCCGCCCGGCTCGCAGTAAAATGCGATCTTAACGTTCTCATAGCCTTTTCTGTACTTTTTGTACACATCGTCGCCGTGATTTTTTCTTATAGGTGAATACTGTGTGGCGCCCACGGCATTGGACTGCCCCGCTATGACTATAACTCTTGCCCTCATAGGATCCTCCGGCTCCGGAGTCGGTTCGGGCGTCGCAGGCGTGTCGGATCCGGCGCCGTCGGTACTTACTTCAACCGTAAGGTCCATGCTGCCGCCTTTTCCGCACGAAACGCACAAACACATCGTAAGCAGCACCAACAACAACACACTGATCACACGCGTTCTTATGCCTTCTGCTTTTATGTAGTTTCTCATACCGCACCCCTCATGATTTTTTTACTGGCATGATTATAGTGCATATCGGAGCATAAAGTCAACAATATAACGCCCGCGCGCCTGCCTTGACAAAAAGGCTTGCACGATAGTATAATCCGGGTGTTTTACACGCTGCATTTGATTTTATGGGGTGTAGCCAAGCGGTAAGGCACCAGACTTTGACTCTGGCATTCGCTGGTCCGAATCCAGCCATCCCAGCCACGCGAAAAGTGCCCGAAGACTCATTACATTGAGTATCCGGGCACTTTATACGATATCACGATATCATTTCACCGGCTCGACGCGAAGGAGAAGGCTGTCGCCCGCTCTTAAAGTTATCTCATACTGTCCGTTCGGTTTCTGCGCGATACCCGAACATGTGTGGAAGCTCTCCCACGTCCTGTTTTCCGGGTTGAGCCAGAAGAGTATGCCGTCCACGTCCTCCGTTTCAAGAGTCCTGACATTGTTCTCGGAATCGTAGGCGGTGGCGTTCATGAGCATGAACCAGCCGTTATCGTAAAAGCTCACGAGAAAATCGGAGCCCTCGACCTCGCCGAGCTTTCCGTAGGACGAGTAAGATTCCGGCCCCTTCAGCTCATCGAGATCGGAATTCACCCTGAAGACCCTGTCGCAGGACGTGTTATACAGAGCATCGCCCAGTACACGAGTCTTGGCATTTTCCTTCTGCACATCATAATAATGCTGCGTAAGGTGCCCGTCCGCCTGTGCCATGGCCACGTAAAATTCCGGGTCGTCCGGCAGCCAGTACGTAAAATACGAAAGCGACTTCATGCCGTACAGCAGCGACAGATTGGCCTGCCACGCTATCTCCTCGGGCTTCATGTTGCTGTAGACCATGTGCTGCGTGGCGAGGACTATGACTCTCGTCTCTATGCCGTACCTGTCGCCCGCGGCCTTTACGGTCTCCATATTTTCAAGGAACGATCCTCTGCGCGAATCCGTCATATGCGAGCCCACAAAATCATAATAGTCGTAGCATATGTAATCGGGCTTTACCGTTTCGCAGAACTTTTCGATATATTCCTCATACGTGGCGGCGCCGAGCATTCCGCTGTCAGCATAATTGGGCAGGAGATTTATATATGTTTTCTTATCGGGATCTATGCGCCTGACGGCATCCACGATACGCCCCAGCACTTCGAACTTGGAAGAATTGGGCTCGTCGCACAATATCCATTCTTTGATATTGTCAAAATCCCTGTATTCCTCCGCCACCTCGGCAACGGTACTGTCTATGACCTCCTGCGAGGGCGTCTCCTGCATACGGTAAAGGCCGGATATCCGCGCATCGTCAACGGCAGCGTCGAGACCCGCGTCCTTCAGTATGCCGAGCGCCTCCCTGAGAGACTCCGGCTTGGTGGTGAATCTCTGGAGCGGTATTATGTCGAATCCGGCGTCCTTCATCTCCGAAACGGTCTTCTCATTAAAATACTCATACGGCGGCCCGTAAAAATATGTGATCGAATACTCTGTGTCGCCGACCGTCTCCATCGACTCGGGGCCTTCGGACTGATTCCGTACGCATCCGACCGAAGCGGGTAAAATGAGAGTGAATGCCAATAATATAACCAAAAACCTTTTTACCATACCAAAGCTCCGTTCCGCATGTTTCATCGATGCCGTATGATAACACACGTACCGTCGCATTGTCAAACCTCATCCTCCATGACGCTCCTGAGCTTTTCTATGGCACGCTTTTCAAGCCGGGAGATATATGAGCGCGAGCACCCCAGCATTTTACCGACCTCTCTTTGTGTCAGCTCGGCGTCCGGATCATGTGCGCCGCCTCCCAGTCCGTACCTGAGCTTTATTATCTCCGCTTCTCTCGGAGAGAGCACGCTGTCCATCAGGCTGCAGAGCCTCGCCCCCTGAAAACGCATATCAATTATGTCGAGCATCTCCGTGCCGTCATCGCATAAAAGATCCATGACGGCTATCTCGTTCCCGTCTTTGTCCGTGCCCACGGGTTCGTTCAGTGAAACCTCGCTGCCGTATTTTTTTGAGCTGCGCATGTACATGAGTATCTCATTCGCTATCCTCTCCTAACGGACCTTCAAAATCCTCTGAATTTCCGTTAGGATTTTTGTCGTTATCGGGGGTATTTCCACCATCGGGCGGGTTAGGAAATTCATAGTCCCCGTCATTGTGGAACAGATACACATGGGCATTTTCGCCGTCCCATACGATTTTACGGATAAATGTTCTGATGGCAGCACGTTTTTGCTCAACGCTGTATTCCTCGATATTCTCACCCATAGTAGAAAGCAACTGACGGATAAGGTCAAATTCGATTTCCGCAAGATCGTGCTGCTGCATAATTGCTTCAAGCTCGACAAGACGTTTTTTCAAGCCCTCGCCCTTTTCGTGAAGCTCGTCAATCTGTTCCAGGATATATTTCTCGGCATTTGTGCCCTCAGTCTTTCCAAGTGAGATAACAAGCGCCTTAATATCTTTTTCGTTATCCTCAATCTGTGATTTTACTTTTGCGACCTCTGCGTCATAGCCCTCGCGGTTGCCATTGATTCGCTTCTTTGTCTGTGTAATTTGTTTTGCCATATCGGAGCTTTGTTTGCCGAAGCTCTTAACCGTGGCAATAATTTTTGCGTCAAGCATATTGCCGTTGGCGTTCTTCATATCGCACACATGACTTCTGCTACGCTCTTTGGTAGTGCAAAGATAGGTGTAGATAGGATCGCCCGTTGCGGTCAGACGGTCAGACAGTTTCGGGCGCATATAATCACCGCATTTTCCACAATAGAGGATTCCCGACAAGAGAGCAACATTACTGCGCGGCTTGCGATAGCTCTTGGATTTATTCAGCTCCAACAAGTTTTGCACCTTCACCCAAACAGCACCGGGGATAACGCCTTTGTGCTTACCGACAGATACAATCCATTCATTCATGGGCTTTTCCTGTGTTGCCTTGCCGGGACGCTGTAATGTGCGGTTGTATGCCATAATGCCGTGTTTGCCGTCAAACGCTTCTTTATCGGAGAAAAGATCAACATCGTTTTCAACAAGATAATTAAAAGCGTCCTCGTCAGCAATCATATACACGGAATTGGAAAGAATACCCTTGATGGCAAATCGGGTAAAGGTCTTTCCGCGCTTTGTCTTATAGCGTCCCTGCATGAGAAATTGATCGGTTTTCGTGAGTGAGCCTGTTTCAATGAATTTATCGAAAATTAGCTTGACCAAATTGATTTCTTCGGGAATGATTTTCAGCTTGCAAGCCTTACGGGTTTTGCCGTCCACGGTTACGTTGGAAATACTCTCCGATTCATAGCCCGTAGGGGTAGTGCCACCGAGCCAACGTCCTGTTTTAGACAGTTCGTGCATATTATCTCTGATACGCTCTGCAATGGTTTCGCGCTCCAACTGCGAGAACACGGAGGCAATATACATCATGGCGCGACCCATCGGGGACGAGGTATCAAACTGTTCGCGGATAGATATAAAACCAATTTCGCGGTCTGCCAAATCCTCTATCAGCTTTGCGAAATCACCGATATTACGGCTAATACGGTCAAGACGATACACCACGATAGCGGCAAACTTGATTTTCTGCGAATCACTCATCATTTTCTTGAACTTCGGGCGTTCAAGCGTACCACCTGAAAAGCCCTCATCTTCATAGACGAGTGCTGCGTCTGCTTCCTCTTGGCTGTAATGCGTGGCAATATACTGACGGCACATTTCAATCTGATTTTCAATGCTCTCGCCCTTGCCTGTAAACTTGGATTTTCTTGAATATATTACAAACTGCTGTATGTCTTTAGTTTTCATTGCGTATCCTCCCCAAAAGAGTATGTTATGTATCTACAAGTATTATAACATAAAGTCCGCAAAAATGGAAGTAGTTACGAAGAATATTTACATTTGTTTTCGATTATAAATGCAAAACGCGGCGCGTGGCTTGTAATTGAGCCATGCGCCGCGTTGTTTATTCTTTCCACATTTGAACAAGATTAACCGTAGTGCTCTGAGGTTGTTTGTTCTTGGGAAGTAGATCCACTTGAACAAGAACCGGAAAGTTCGATGCAACACCTGTAAAAATACAAGCCCCTTGCGGCAAAACAGAAATCATTTCATACGATGTATTGTCTATAAAAGCAACAGCTTTTCCTATAGCACGGATGTCCTCGTTGTTTACTAATCGATGGATAAAATAGTTATGGAGTTGTGAAATAATAGTTTCTGAAATATCAGATGGCCTCTGACTGGAAATAGTCAAAAAAGTTCCGAATTTTCTTCCTTCTTTGATAATTTCTTCAAAAGTTTCTAATCGATAATCTTTCCAAGTTTGGCTTTCGCGCTCAGACGCTGTCGAAAGAACATTATGCGCTTCATCAATGATTATGTGAAGGCTATGTCCTTGAAAGTCTTGGCGTTGCTTTTCATAAAAGTATTTGCAAATAATCAACGGCACAATCTTTTTGAATTCAACATTTACATCAACTAACGAATATATTGCAAGCCAGTCAAGCGGCGGATTATCGCATATTCTGAAAAGACGCTTAACCCTTTTTGAGCGATTATCAAATCGTGACAATAACGGTGCGATGTGTTCTTCGTTTACAAATTGGCTGCATAGAGACTCTAAGAACTTAAAACGCAATGCAAACTCAAAAACAAGATATTCATCAATAGGTTTGCAATTTGCATCAGTAAATAGCGAATCTAAAATTGGGGTGACAAATAGATTTTTATATTCATCAACAGTATTACCCCAGCAATTTACGCCGTTGTCCACTCTAAAAAAGCAGGGCTCTTGTCCTCTTATTTGAATAGAATTAAGCAAAGCAACTGCGGATGATGTGTCAACAAATAAGACTTCCAGAAGCAGTTTAATATTGGTCAACTGCTTTAGAAACATGGGAGGATTATCAAAAAAACGAAGGAACAGATTATTGAGCATTCCACGAATATATTGTGATAACGACTCTATTTCCCTAAGTTTTTTATATAAATCAATGCTTTTCCCAAGAAATGGTTTTTGCGTTTTTTCAGTTGCTTCACAGATGATAGCCCATAAATCGACATCTTCTAAAAATGTTCGGTGAATAGGAATTTGATCCCCATTGTCCACTCTGGTCGAAAGACGATAAACTCGTTTGGTATCATCAAACGCCGTTGTATATTCTCCGTTAAAGTCTATCAAGAGGAATCTGCTTTTTGCGAAATTCGGCAATTCCTTGAACCGTTGAAAGCACTCAGTATAAATTTTTGCCAAAGTGTTGGATTTGCCACTACCAGTGTTGCCAAAAATTCCAATATGACTGGCAAACAAAGAGTTAGCGGAGACGTAAAGTTTTTCTTCTTTGTAGTCATTTATCGCGCCCACACAAATTGATGTAGACATGTCCGAACTAAACTCAAAAATCTTTCGTACTTCTTGGTCGGTGAGGATATAAGCATCCGAGAAAACCAAAGGAATATCGATAAGACCCCGTTGAAAGCGTCTATCATTTAACACACCCATTATACTTACTTCGATAATACGGTCTATTGTTTCGCTTTCTTTGGAAAAACGCACAGCGTTTTTATCACAATTCTCTTGAATATACTCGCCTTCTATCCTGGCGATAATATTGCTAAATCCTTTCGGGATTTTTACAAAGCCACCCACAGAAACATTCTTAATAATTTGACCATTATATATCAAGATATTGCTATTCTTATTTTCGAAAACACGAATACGCAATTTCTGACCTCGTACTTCAATGACCTGTCCAATTTTATAAAAGTCTGTCATATCCTGCCCTCGCAATTCTTAGATGTGAATATTAGACAAAATCTGATTGAAATACTCTAAAGACAAATCTACACCATCAAGGCAAACATATGTAATGTTCGAGTTTTTGGGTTCCCCTAAAAGTTTTTGATAGTCTGCAATATTTCCTTCTTTGAAAGCAAATATGAGAACTTTAAGAGAAGGATTTATCATAGACCTTTTCACCAAATCTAAAATATGCTCATCTCTAAATGAAAAGCCGTTAACAACAAGCAAAGAGTTTTCCTTTTCCAATTCATTTGAAAAAAGCCTCAAAAGCTCATAATAGTTTTTATTGAGCAATGTGTCGCTAAACTTTTCCTTGGTCGGATTAACAATTAAAAATGAATATTTATATGCGTCAATAAAACCACTATACTCTCCTTTTTGGGGGATTAAGGTATCCAAGAGGGTATCAACAATTAAAGAAGATATTTGTGTCGATGCGTCTGCCGGAGTACTGGCTGTAAAATATGTATCAATTTTTGATAACATGGCATCGTCAAAGAGAGGTTCATACTTTTCTTGAAAACTGGAAATACACGATCTAAAATCTTGGTACTCAATTCCACCCTCAATAATATCTTCACTCCATGTAACTGAGCCATGTATTTTAATGAGATTTACAGATGGAATTTCCGATTTCCGATTTGAAAACATCGCTTGTCGATAATACGATTTCGAATAATTATCCGTGGAAAAGCGCGGAGCAATCCTTCCTTCAAATCCGTCATTACATACACAATTTGACCTATCAAACATCAACTCGACAATCGGGTCATAATTTGTTGTAAAAATATTAAATTGACGGTCTAAAGCAGGATTCCCACGCTCGGAAAATACTCTGTACAGCACAGTACCCAAAGCAAGATACGGCTTAAAATCAGTCGAATATACACAAACTTTCTTAGGTATTGGAGCAATACAACGCTTAAAAAATGACCAGTACAAAAAGGCTGATAAAATTGTTGCCTTGCTTCGCTCATCTTCGTTCGTAGGTTGGAATTTATTGACTGCTTCAAAAATCAACTCGTTGTTGTTTAACAGTCCGAGTAGTTTGGCAGAAAATCCCGCTCCGAGCAAAAAATTAACTCGACACCCCGAAAACAGTTGCTTTAGTGAAGATAATATATCATCCGAAACGATGACCTTATCGTCTTCAACAGATAACTTAATATTTTTTTCCATTTAATACCTCCAAGACACTGCAACTTAACAAATGCCATTTTCAGAGTTTGGGATGCGTTCTGTTTTACAGTGCCTTTACTGTTTCAATAAATTGGCTCAAGCTAACTGCTCCTGGCAAGAGGTTGTCCCCATCACGGAACACCATATAATAGCGGTACTGATTGCCCGCCGCATTACGCCACGCTTGACCGAGCGCAATTTTATCGCGGCTATCATCATTTTTCAGATGTTCGCCCTTTGTTTCCGCAAATATGATTTTGCCACTTTGCGTCATAACCATAATATCGGGATAATGCTTGATATAGCCATTGATCGCAAATCCATGACGAGCAATATTCCTATGCCACCAACGGACATTGGGAAGCGCGGTCAGTTCCATAACCAAATCCTGCTCCAAGCCATTCATATCTTCCTCTGCTTGATAGAGCGAGCCGCCGAACATATCCGTACTTTCCATAGGGTGAATTGCCATCGGCAGACGGAAGAACGGCTTACATACGATTTTCTCCGTTTCAAGCCACTTTGCAAAGGTTTCCTTGTAGTGCTGCGTCAACAGACTTTCAATCTTGGCGCGGATTTTCGCGGCATAGCCAAGAAGGGCTTTTTCCATCGCGGCAAGCTGCGCCTTATCCATATCGCCCACAATGCGGTCAATATAGGCTTGCAGTTCAGCAGCGTCCACCATATTCAGCTTGTTAAGCTGTTTGAACATCATTTCCTTACATTGACGGATTCTGCTTTCGGGCGGCAGATTGTTGAAATACTCTTTGAAGTATCGTTGATCTGCGCTTGACATTTTGAATACCTTG
Organism: uncultured Clostridia bacterium; assembly: GCA_947625435.1. GTDB lineage: Bacteria > Bacillota > Clostridia > UBA1212 > UBA1255 > Egerieisoma. The sequence goes on from CANQOI010000038.1 coordinate 15,236, forward strand.
GGCAAACCGCCCTCGCTCTGACGCACATCGACCTTTGCGATTTCATCATCTGCGGTGGCAAAATCAATGTCATAGGGCTTGCCTTTCAGCGTGAAGCCCTCGGCAAGATGTTCACGTTCAAGCAGTTCCAAAGACCCCTCAACAAACAGGGATTGCGGAATAACGTGGAAAAACTGCGGGATAACCAAATCCTCTATATCCTCACGATACTGCGGATTGACATAGAATGTAGTAACCTTGTCCCGTACTTCCCACGGCAGAGGATTAGAGAAAGGATCGTCATCAATGCCTTTTCGGGCATCGTCATACGCTTCGCCCGCTTTTCGTGCGTCCTCTAACATACCGTCAGCTTTCGGGGTGGTTTCGGGGGATTTTTCCTGTTCCTTGCGCCGTTCAAGCTCCTTGCCGATAGCTTCACTATCCACATCGTGAAAATCGTCTGTATCGTCTGTGTCGGGCGTATGCGGTACTTCGGGTTGCGGAATTTCAATCTGCTGTGCGGGTTGCGGTGCAGGGGTAGGAACGGACGGTGCAGACAGGCGATAATCCTTGTCGCTGAAACCCGCGCTATTCAGCCCACGAATAATACGGCGTACTGTATCATCAAAATCGTTGGAGGAAGTCAGCACATAGGACATATTCAAAGACGGCTGTGTGTGCTGTGTGGTATGCGGCAGACGGAGTATGCGTCCTAAAATCTGCTCAACATCAACTTGGCTCGTCTTATTGGCTAGGGATGCGAGTATGTACGCAAACGGACAGTCCCAACCCTCTTTGAGCGCGTTTACCGTGATAATATAGCGCACAGGGCAATCGGGAGAAAGCAAATCCACGTTTTTCAGTTCGTTCACATCAGCTGTACGAATGGCGATCTGCTCTGCGGGAATACCCGCCTCAACCAACTTTTCACGGAGCTTTTCAAAGGTGGTCGCGTCCTCTTTTCCTTTCGGCTGTGCTTGAAACAGCGCAATAGGACGGATATATTTCTTGGTTTTCTGATACTCCGCTTTTGCGATTTCCTCCAGTTTGTTCCGTAGGTCAATCGCGTCAATCAGCACTTCCGTCTGACTATCGCGGTTATAAACGATAACGGGCAGCTTTACCATGTGTTCGCCCTTTAGCTGAACAGCGTCCACATAGGAAATGATATTGCTCTCCTTTTTCGGGGTTGCCGTCAAATCGAGGACAAAGCAGGGGTTGAAGTTCGCAAGCATTTCAATGCTCAATTCAGACCGCGCATGGTGGCTTTCATCCACGATCACAAGCGGTGATAACTGATTGATAACTTGGAAAAGCGCGGTTTCGTCTGCATTTGCAATCGGATTTTCGGGTGTGCCAAGCACTTTTGCAAATTCCGCGAGGTTGCTATTTTCTTGATATGCTTTCAGCACATCTTTTCCGCGCCCTCTGAAAGAATCGTAGGACAGCACCATAATAGACAACTGTTCCGTGACGGCCGTGGGATTGAAGTTCTGACCGTTCAAAAGCTCCTGTTTTGTATAAACCTCTACGCGCCCGCCAAAATCAACATCAATTTTCTGTCTGTATGGGTGTTGTGTGTCTTTTAGAGCATTGACCGTCTGCGCTAAAATCGCGTCAGAGGGAACAAGCCAAACAACCGCTTTTGTCTTGGTAACGGGGAGCGCGTCAAAAACGGGACGAATGGCATTACAAGCAATATATGTTTTGCCGCCGCCCGTAGGCACTTTGAAGCAGAGGTTAGGAACACCGGGCAAAATATCTTGGTAAAAGCCGAGGGACGGCGCACTTTTTTCGTGCCAAAAATGGTAGAACGCTGCTGCTGTGTCTTTCGTTTCGTTAAGCAGTTCAAGATAACGGGTTAAATCCGCTATAACTTTCTTCTGATATGTTTTCATTTCCATATAGCAATCCTCCCTTATCTTTGAATTTCCACAGGCAGATATGGAACAATCGCTGCGATAATAGCATCATGCTTTTCGCCCCTAAGCAACGCAATTACTTTGTTGCAATAGGCATCGTTTTTTATGCCAAAGTATGTTCCAATAGAAGAAACCAAATTCTTCTCATTAAATACACGCAATACCTTTTTATAATCGTTGCTATCAAGAGCATCTCTGAAACGAGTCTCCTCTGTAGTTTTAACTTGCTCATAGTCCAAAGATTGCAACACAGTATTTAGACTTGTTTTCGCTTCTGCTTCATCTTTTTTTGACAATTCCGCTGTAGACAAGCAATATTTCAGATAAGCTACGATGCTCTGACAAATTTGCTTGTCGATCTGTTGAGCAAATCTTTGCTCAACAATATATTTTTTAACTTTCGTAAATACTGCTTCCGAATTTTCACCCAGTGCTGCCGCCATCACTCGAACTAATTCCTCTACTAAAAACAGATTTTCTACTTCTGCAACTTCCAACGTAAAGATATTGTCTTCTCTATACTTGTCAATTTCATAGTCGCAACGATAATCTCGGTCAATGATTCCATACACTTCGCAATCATGTAATGCTTGGCAGTTTCTAAAAGCTTTAGTTCGGGCAATAACCTGAGAGCAGCCACCACAAGCTACCACATGATAGTTCGGGTACAAAACGGAATAAAGCTGTGTATCGTAGCTACTACTGTCGCCTTCCACAAACAACACATTTTTCCTACTTCCCAAAATATCGAAAAGTAAATTTTCGGGAAGCTCCGGTTCTTCAATTTTGGATAGCACCCAGTTTGTACCGTCATATTCTTTGATCCAAATCTTATCTGATGTGCCATGTAAAGACGCAAAACCTGTGTCATGAGTTATATAGATAAACAAGCAATCGGAGCGACTATTTTCAAGAGCATGCCACAGACGGTTCATGATAGAGCGATGCAAGTGAATTTCCGGCTCATCAACGATTAGAGTCTTATTCTGTGGAACGCACAGTACTTGTGCCGCCAAATATAGAACAGCTCGTTCACCATCGCTCATTTGATTGGAGGAATATTCTTCTTCCTTGCCGTTCTTCTCAAAATAGGTCAAGAATTTTGAGTCCTTCATTCTCAGACCTCGGTGCGGAAAAACTTCATCCCAAACATCAATCAGCTTATCCAAAGACGATTTTGTTGTTGTTGGCTTTTCCTTTCCTTCTCTTTCTGCTTTTTTACATGCATCGACATACGTTGAATTTTCGTTATTGGTTAACGCAATGAGCGCAGCCAACACTTTTTCAAAATCATCCAAAAGTTTAGTAGTGTATTCTTTTCCATCGTTCCAGCGATAATACTTATTCGCTTTTAATATCTCATTTGCCTCTGCGTTTCCATAGAAAACCGCATCTTCAGCTTGAGCAAAATTCTGTAAAGGAATGTTCTCCTTAAAATTGAGGCTTCTTTGTGCACCAATCCGATGGATTCCCATCATATCCTGTTGTTCCATCCATGCACCAAGTTTGCTTTTGCCAGAGCCATTTGCGCCGACAATAACAACTGAATTGGATTCTGTTTGATGTTCAGTTTTGTTCCCAGTTGCATCCGGGAGATAATATTTATAAATCATGAGAACACCTCTTTTACTGTGGTATGTTTATAATCTACTAATATCGCGCGGTATTTTCTTGAATACAATACCCATCTGCGACAGTTTTTCTTCGCTGATCGAGCAACGGTCAGCGTAAATAATTGTGCTACTTGCTTTTTCTGTAATAGTGGCAAGAAACGCATAATCAAGCACCGTTACGCGCTGTGGCTCATAATAGAAGTAATAGCCCGCGTCATTATGCTTGCCGAGATAATAGGTGTTGCCTCCATCGGCGGGAGTATACGGAGCTTTCGTTTCCATAAACCAAATGTACTCGCGGATTTTGTCTGCGGAAACAGCTTCATTCAAGCACTCGCCAATAAGCAACTGCTCGCCCAAATCATAGAAGCTAAAATTACCGTTTATGCCTGCAATAAGATCATTTGCCTTTGTTACTGCAACAACACGCAATTGTCCATCTTCCATTTTGGGTGCTTTCACTGAGGTATATTTTCCCTTTGCATCAGCTGCAATATTTTTGGCTTCTTTCAAAAAATCTGCACCTTTAGCAATATTTTTCGCTGTGATTTCCACATCATATAGGACTTCCGTTTTATCTGCTTTATAACCGCTAATTACTCGTTTGACACGCTCCGCTGTTGTTGTTTCAGCGTAACTTTCCATTTCTACAAGGATAAACGATCTATTAGCATCGGTTTCTTGGTTTAGTTCCAAAACGGCGTGTGCTGTCGTACCAGAACCAGCAAAAGAGTCAAGAATTACATCCCCATCCTCAGTAACCGCTTGGATAACACTTTTAATCAAAGAAACTGGTTTTGGATATTCAAATTTTTTAGGAGTTTCCGGGAAAATATCTTTGAGCGTTTGAGTTCCATTGACCGTGAAAAAAGCTTTCTCTGTCCAAATAGTAGGAACTTGTCCACCAACTGTTTGATTATCACCAAACTTCAGCGTGGGGACACCATCTTCATGCCCAAGAACTTCTAACTCTCCACTTTCAATTTTTGCTATTACACCGCTTGGCAAATATTGAATGCTGTATTGATTTGAAATTTTATCATTTTTGTTCGGAGTAATTTTTATGTAGCCTTTTTCCCAATCGCTTTGCAGACGGTCTGGAATTTGTCTCCATACACATTCCTTACCTTTTGAAGTTACAGGCCAAATAGCAACTGTTCCTTCCGGTGCAATAGAGTAATCATAAGGGAAATCGGACTTTTCACCATTATATGTCCCATCATCAATTTGTTCTTGCAAGGATTTGCCAACTCCAGCAAACACTCCATTTCTGTCGACAAAAATCGGATATGTTTGGTTGGGTCGTTGGGTTTTATCAAATGTACTCAAGGTAAGTCCTTCAAATGGTGTACGACTATTACCGCCGCAAAAATCGAGGGCATTAGCTTGAAAATCATTCGGAACAACAAAAACCAAATATTCTTGCACATAGTTGAATCCGCCTGATGGTTTTCCGCCTGATGTTTGAACTGTAACAACAACCACTTGTTTCGTGCCAAAAAGTTCACGCAGTATCAACACAAGATTGTTTAATTCGTGGTAACTGATACTTACAATCAAGCAGCCATCAGAGGCAAGCAATTTTTGCAACAAACGAAGTCGGGGATACATCATGCAAAGCCACTTATCGTGGCGAGTCAGATCTTCGCCCTCTTTGCCGACAACCTCACCGAGCCATTTTTTGATTTTCGGGTCATTGACATTATCGTTATATACCCAATTTTCATTTCCCGTGTTGTACGGGGGATCTATGTAGATACATTTCACCCGTCCCTCATAGCGCGGCAACAGGGCTTTCAACGCTTCAAGATTATCGCCTCTGATAATCATATTTTCGCTGCCGTTGTCCTCGCTGTGCTGACCGTTTTCGTCAAAACTGTATTTGCGTTCAAGAACGCGGAACGGCACTTCTTGATGATGATTGATAACCTTGCTTTTTCCTATCCATTCAAGTGTAGGCATGGTCGATTTCCTCCGATTTCTATTGTCGGTGCAGTAACGCACACATTGGTAAATGCTCCGACAAGCCTTTCAAGTTGAGTTCCACAATTAGAATACATCAAATTAATTTTTCAAAATATCAGTTACATCACTATCGCGCTTGTATGCTCCAAGCAAAGATCTGTATATATGTTGCGTATTTTCAATATAGCGTGAGTTAAATACAAAATTGTTCCGAAGGTTTTTGGGATATTGAGGTGCAAACATATCGGTCATACAAAGTGCTGCGCCCCAATCGCTGATTGGAACTGTAAAATTTACATTGGAAACAGAAAGCTTTCGTATCACTCTTGAGAATAGTTTCATATCCCATTCTGCGCTATCTTGCCATTGGTCTTTGGCTCTAATATGTCCTGTCATCTTGTCGTACGCATGTCGTGTGATGCTTACAACATTATCGATTATCTGCAAAGGAACCAAAGCCTTGCTGTCCGCAAAAGAAACCTCTATTCCATATCCCTGTAATTCGGATTTGAATGTGTTTTCGAACTCGTTCATATTGTCGTGAATGTATTGTATTTCACAATTATGTAGACCCAATGTGTTTTTTACAACATAAATGAGTTCAGCCAAAGCATTTAGGTTAATAACATTAGTCTGTTCTGGATTATCATACCAACCAAATGTCATAAAATCATCATAGAATAATTCTGGCTCGTCTTCTATGATTTTCTTTGATGCTTTCACCACAGCATTTTCTTTGACATTAAACATTTGATAGTCATATTCAATTAAATACGTAAGATATTGCTTATATGTCTCCGGAGAAGGGGATTCAATGTATTGCAAATACTTCACAAAAAAATCATCACTCTGATACGACAAAAAAGTCGCCTGCTCATAAAAGTGCAATGGCATTGTTTGCTGATATTCTCGTCCAATTAAACCAAGCAACAACAGCGTGGCTAAATAAAAACGTTTATCATACAAAATGACAAAGAAATACTTATCATTAAAAAAGTTGTCAAGGAAATACGACAGTTGTGCGTTCATTCTCCTGGTAAGTAAATCACTGCCCTTGATTTCCTCTTTTATTTCAAATTTCTCAAGAAAGCGCAAATATTTCTTGCAAAGTGCGCGCTCTTGTGTGTCTGTAGGAATTACCAATGCACCTAATGCAAAGGTAGGTTGTTTCTGAAAATTCAACAACTCTTTTTTTGTTAACACACATCCACTTTGTCCCGATTCATCAAAATATATTTTCATTTTTACTCCCTATTATTTAGAGTTGGAGTCGTTGAGAAGTTTGCGGATCATTTTTCATTTTCAACGTCTTTTTTGATATACTTGCCGCTTTTAATTCTTGCGTCAGTAGGCTTTGGCGCGTCCTCTGGGATTGCCCAGGAATGGCCGATACGCACCGCGCCTTCTATGCGTTCCTCGTTGCACAAAATCTGTATGCGCCGTTGAGAGATACCCCACTTCTCGGCGGTCTGTGTAACGGATAAATATTTCATCGTATAACCTCCCGACCTTTACGGTTATCGTCAGCTTACAGTAAATCACTATATATTATACTCGTAAATGTGAACAAAATCAAGAGGTATAGAAATTGTTCAAAAAATATTTCCAACTTGAATAGGCGGTTCGGGCGTTTGACAGTTGAATAAGAGAAAAATTCGTTTCAGGCCTAGAGGAACCTGAAATTTTTTGTCAAATTTTTTA
>CANQOI010000039.1 GCA_947625435.1 uncultured Clostridia bacterium
GTCGATGATTTATTCCAAAACTGCATGCTCATTGACTGCTGAGTACTATGTTTTGAGTAAAACGTCGGAAGTCAGGTATTATCTCTCAAGTCACGGTAAAATGCAAGCACTTAGAATAAAAAAAGCGTTTTGACAAATATTATATCAGAGCGCTTTTGCGTTCCCGAAAACAATTGACGGAGGTTGAAATAAATGAAGAAAATCATATCATGTTTGCTCGCATGTCTGCTCGCATGCGCGGCTGTGATCTCAATGTGCGGGCTCACGGGATGCAGCAGAGACGACGGAGCCGTCGGCGACAGATCCGACCACTCCACCGGTGCGCCTTCCGCATCGCAAAGCGTAATGCCTTAATGTAATGCCTTGACATTTTACAAACGGCGCATTGATCGATAAGCTAAAAAACGCCGCCGCGGCATTTTACGCAGCGGCGGCATTTTACGCCGTTTACATTTTACGCTTCAGGCTGTTTTCCTTCATTTTACGCGCGATATACACAACGGGAGTGTCGCAGAGCGACGTCACTATGAATATCAGGTAGCTCGAGATGAATATGCTCATGAGAACGGGCACGGTGTAAACGCCTATGAACGTGCCGAAGGTGAACAGGAGTGCGTTAAGGAGCTGGGACGTGAGAGTCGAGCCGTTGTTCCTGACCCACAGATAGGCCTTCCTGTCTCCTTTTTTTGAAGTTGCGTCCCATATTTTGTGATAGAGCCACACGTCAAATCTCTGGGTCACGGCATATACGAGTATGCTCACGAGCATCACGCGCGGGGTACCTTTGAAAACGGCGCGCACGGCCTCTATTATGCCGTCCTCCTCCGCCACTGTGTAAGCCATCCAGCTCTGCGACGTGAGTATGAACAGGACAGATATGAATATGCCTATGTTCACGGCTGTGTCCGCCGCCTTTTTGCCTTCATTCTCGCTTAAGATATCCGTTACGAGAAACGACGCCGCAAAGAGCACGTTGCCCAGCGTCTGATCCATGCCGAAAGCATGTACGAGTATCATGACCTCAATGTTGGCCGTTATGGTGCAGAAAACGGTTATGGCGTACATTCCGGCTTTGCCGAACAATCGCCATGCCGCGATGACGGCGGTGAAATCAAAAACAAGAGAACCGATCAAAATAAGTTCATTCACTTAAAATCTTCCTTTCAGACACAAAAAAAGCGCCTGCGAGCACCTTGATCATGCCCCGTAGTTTTGTTTAAGGACAGGATGGTCACGAACTGTCCGTCGTCTGAGATCATAACATATATTGTAAATAATGGCAACAGTGTGAATTTTTGAAAAAATAACTTGCATGCGTAACTTTTTTATGATAACATGGCCGCGGTGTGTAACGATGTACGTATATATATTTTTGCGCATTGTTTTTTGTGAAAGATGAGAGAAGAAAGGAGAAAATGTGTTATGAAAGGTAAGGCTATCGCCGGTATGGTACTGGGTATAATAGGAATAGTTTTCTCGTTCCTGAGCGGGTATTTTTCAATAGTAGCTCTTCCTATTTCCATAGTAGGTCTTGTTTTATCGGTTTCCGGAGGCAGGCAGCTCAAGGCTAACAATCAGCCCGCGGGTATCGCAACGGCGGGATTGGTTCTCGGTATAATCGCCGTTATATTGTCCGCGATCTGCTTCTTCACATGCGGAATCTGCGTTCTGTGCGCTGCAGCGGGTGCTGCGGGCAGCTTATTCTGATAAGGTAAGCGCTTTCGGAGTTATGCAATTCACGTGATTGCATAACTCTTTTTTTGTATGTGACACATACCTTGATCCGCTTCTGCGAAAGGGTGATATATTAAGATATGAAACCATATTTCACATTATTCGGTAAAATGATCCCTGTTTACGGCGTATGCTATTTTGCGGGCATGTTCGCCGCTCTGCTCGCCGCTCTGCCGCTCTACAAAAAAAGGAGCATGAACCGCTACGATCTGGTGTACTCCGGCATATATGCGGCCATTGGCGGCGCCGCAGGCGCAAAGATACTGTTCATATTGGTATCATTAAAGCAGATCATAGAGCTCGACATAGGCTTTGCCGCCGTGCTGAAGGGCGGATTCGTATTCTACGGAGGCCTTTTCGGCGGCATGCTGGGGCTGCTGATATATGCAAAGCAATTTCACCTTAAATTCATAGACTTTTTCGACATATACGCCGTCGTTCTCCCTCTCGGCCACGCATTCGGACGCGTAGGCTGCTTCTTCTCGGGCTGCTGCTTCGGCATGCACTACGACGGGTTCCTGTCATACACATATACCGAGGCATTTACAACTGACACGCCCATAGGAGTGCCCCTGCTCCCCATACAGCTCATAGAAGCCTCTCTCCTCGTGCTGCTGTTCGCGGCGCTGTACGTGCTCTTCCTGCGCCGTCCGGGCATAAAGGGTCTCACGACATGCACGTATCTCATATCGTATTCCGTTATACGATTCACGCTGGAATTCATGCGCGGAGACAAGCTGAGGGGCCTGTATGCCGGCCTTTCCACATCCCAGTGGATAAGCGCTGCCATTTTCATAGTGACAGTCTTTTCTGTCATCTGGGGCAGACGGGCCGCACTCTCTCGTGGTACGGGTCAAGACCGTCATCGTAATCCTTAAGACAGTGAAATATATCCGCCGCCTCATTGAGGGCGGTCAGCGTTTCTTCGTTCTTTGTCAGATCCTCTCCCCTGAACCTGTGCATATCGAGCAGAGCGCGTATGGCGAGTATCCTCCAGCGCCACGCGTGTTTTCCCCACTCGGGAAGCGAGGCGTCTATTTCAAGAGAGATCCTGTATGCTTCATACGACCGTTCCGCCGCATACTGTGAGCCGCTCGCCAGGTTTTTCTCTATGAGCTCCGTCATGCGCACAAATCTGTCCGTATCCGGGCACCCTATTTCGTACCGCGCATATTCGGCGAGCGTTTCTTCCGTTTTCTTATTTTGATCGGCACAGAGCCCGGCTATAACGGCCTTGTTTACATCCTCATATATACCCTCGGAATAAAGCCTCTCGCCCATGAGCACGCCGCCGGTCTGACGCCATATGCCCGCTATGCGGTGAGGATAAAGCGACGCTCCGTACGCACACCAGGGGTAAAGACCCCACATGCTTATTTCAGGAAAGCTTATGAGAGGCAACCCTCCCGGTACGCCCTTATCAAGGGGATAGCGCGGGAAATCCTCATGCGAATCGGCAAGTATCATGTCGCACCATTTTTCATTTTCAAGAGATTCCGAAAGCGCGTCCCATTCTCCCTGAGGCGGAGTGTCAAATGTCCACGTAGACACTATGGATCTGCATTCCGGGTAAAATTCCTTCGCGATCTGTATCGCTCTTTTGGCCGATCTTATATAGCCGACGGCTCCCCAGGGCGCGCAGTCACTGCATCCGCAGCCGCCCTCGTCGTACGGCCAGGTGCCCACATAGTCAATGCGCACTCCCTCCGACTTAAAATATCCGAGCACGTATCTGTTGTCTGCGTCGATACGGTCCCTTCCCTCTTTTTTTGAAATACAAACGACGTTTCCGAAATTTCCGTGCCTTCCCAGTGGGTCATAAACGGGAGTCGCCTTTATCTCGGGCGGAAATTCCGTCGTAGTGTCGGAGGTTGAAACGGTGGTGGCATTGTACATGCCTATCTCACCTGCTGCCTTAAAGAGCCCGGCCGCTCTCTTCAAATGATAGAGAGCTTCTTCGTCATCTAATCTCTTAAGATTTATTATGGGAACGGTAAAATAAAACACGTTGAATCCGAGGAGCGCCATGTCCTCTATGTACTCCGTCATTTCACCGAAAGGCGCCGTCTGATAATAATTGTGAAAATGATTCGCGAAATAAACCGCCCTGAAAGGGCAGTCGGGCGTCGTAAAGCCGCGTTTTGGGGAAGGGCGTATGCCGTCCGATGCGCTGAAGGTGCTGCCGCGCAAAAATGATCCGCAGCCCGCGATCACATTCAGAGGCGTATCGCCCGTTACGGTAAGGTGTGTGCCGCTTCCCGTTATCCTGAAGCTGTCATGCCTCATATTACGATCCAGCTTAAGATCTATGGTAAGCGTGTCTCCGTCCTCGGAGCCGCATATCACGATGCCGCGCGTCTTAAGACGCGCCTTAAGTATCTGCTCTGCTCTTGCAAGCTCGCCGCATTCGGCTGTCACTCTGCATTTTTTCATGTTGACGTCACTCTTATCTTTTTTATCTGCTTCTGAGTATAGTGTTTGAAAGAGCCGCAAACTCCGCGGGAGAGAGCGTCTCGCCGCGTATGCGTGCGTCCTTGCCTATATGCTCTATACATTTTACCGCATGATCTCTCGCAACGCCCAGATACGGGGCGTTTGCCAGCGAATTTGCCAGCATTTTACGCCTCTGGCAGAACGAAGCTCTCACAACCTTGAAAAAGAAATCCCTGTCGTCAAGCTCAAAAGGCGGCTCCTTCCTTATTTCGAGGCGAATGACCGACGAATCCACGGCGGGCTGCGGTATAAAGCAGTGAGGAGGCACGTCAAAGCACACCTTCACATCCGAAAAATATCCGGCAGCTACCGTAAGAGCCCCGTACTCCTTGCCCCCGGGAGAAGCGGTCATGCGCCGTGCCACTTCCTTCTGAACCATAAATGTCATTGAATCTATCTCGGACGCATGGTCCTCGAGCAGCATCATGATGACAGGCGTCGTTATATAATAGGGAAGATTCGCAGTCACCTTGACGCGCTTTAAGCTTTTATATTCCGCAAGGCGCGCCGATATCAAGGCAGATATGTCTGTCTTGAGTATGTCGCCCTGTATCACATCTGCGTTGTCATACGGCGAAAGCACGGATTCAAGCACGGGTATGAGCGCCCTGTCGAGCTCCACCGCCGTAACGTGCCCCGCGCAGGCGGCGAGCTTTTCCGTCATGGTGCCCAGTCCCGGCCCTATCTCGATAACAAGATCTTCTTTTGTTATTCCGGCGCAATAAACAATTTCCTGAACGACATTCAGGTCATTCAGGAAATTCTGTCCGAGACTCTTTACCGGCTTTATGCCGAAATATTCCATTCTCTGTCTTGTAGTAAAATCCAACGCCATTATATTTACTTCAAACTCCGCGTCAGTTTCTCAGAGCAAATACGTCTATGCTCTGATCTTCAAGCACATATACCGTAACGGAACGCGATCCGAATTCTCCGCACGCGGCGACTGTCTCCATGAACAAGTCTATCCTCATGCCATTTATTCCGCCGCCTGTGTCCCATGCTATGCAGTAGCCGTAATCCGGCACTCCTTCAACATTGCTCTTTACATACAGCTTCGTTCCGAGGGGTATCACGTTCCTGTCGACCGCGACAACTCCGTCGCGCGCTCTGTTTCCGGACGATGTGGCATAGCCGTAATTCTCGGGAGTAGGCGCATACGCGGTAGCCGTCATAGTGTACTCCTGATCATAGTCGACCGTAAGACCTCTCGAGCTGTATACATATTTCTTGGTGCCGACCGCTATGACCTTATTCTGCGGCTCCTCGCGATCTTCGGAAACGAGCTTTCTCGACACCTCTTCGCCGTCTTCGAGCTGAAGCTCATAAACGCGTGTCACATAGCCGTTGCTCCCCGCCGATACGGTCTCTGTATCGCCCTCATAAAGGCCGCTGTCTTCCACATATTCCGTCTCGAAAGGCAGCTCCTCCGTTTCGGTCACCGTTTTTGTAGACTTTATAACGACCGTTTCTTCTTCGGGAGCGGGCGCTTCGGCCGGCTTCTCATCGGAAGCTCCGTCATCCGCGTCCGGAGCAGGCGTTCCTTCAGCTATGTCAAAGGACGCGTCTTCCGAAGCGTGACTGCCCTTATCCGCGCCGTCCGTCTTCGAGCCCGCAAGGTTCACCTGTAATACGACAGGCTCGCTCACGGTTATTATCCCGTCCACGTCGTCAAGCTTTGTGTCAAGGCTGTAATTTATCTCATTGTCGGATGAGAGCACTATGCCCGCACCCGAAAGAGCCTCGCCTACAGTGCCGGCTCTCGTAGCTATCTCATAAAGCTTGCCGTTCGCGCTCACCGTAACGGTCTTCATATCCTTGGTGAATATTCCCGCCGCGGCGCAAAGCGAAACAGCGGCAACGCATGTAAGCACAACGACATACTTAAGTATGCCAAGTGTCTTTTTGATTGTGCCTATATGTTCTCTGATATTTATAAAAATCGCTCCTAACATTCAATCATTTCCGATATGCTCTGTCTTTATATGTCGCAGCCGCCTGATGGCAGGCGCACCCGATGTGACTGAGTAATTTTAGTATAAAAATATGATATGTGTCAACTTTTCGGAGTCTGTCCGCGCCATTTTCATGCACCGTGCATGCAATTTATACAATTCTGTCTGTGGAAAAACCGTTTTTTTAGTGCATTCTGCTGAAAATCCTCATGGCGTTCTCTGTCGTTATGCGGCATATATCATCGTATGTCATACCGAGTATCTCGGCGAGTCTGTGTGCCGTATATACCATGAAAGACGAGTCGTTCGGCCTCCCCCTGAACGGTTCGGGCGTAAGATACGGGCTGTCCGTTTCGAGTAAGATGCGCTCCTTCGGCATCGCTCTTACGGCCTCGACAAGGCGTCTGGCGTTTTTGAATGTAAGGACTCCTCCCACGGAAAAGCTGAAATTAAGAGCGGCGAGATCCCTCACCGATTCAGCGCTTCCCGAATAGCAGTGGAGCACGCTTTCCGTATTTCCGCTCACATTGTCGCGCAGGAGCGAAAGAGTATCCTCATGTGCGTCCCTGTCATGCACCACGAGCGGCAGCCCGAGCTTTTCGGACAGCTTTATATGTGAAATGAAATTGTTTTTCTGTGCCTCTTTTATCCTTGCGCATTCCTCCGGGTCGTCCTTGGGCAGATACTGATAGTCGAGCCCCGTCTCTCCTATGCCCACCACTTTAGAGCACGTGCGCGCGGCTTCTGTTATAAATTCCGTCATGTCCGGCTCGTACGCATATTCCGGATGCACTCCGAGCACGCAGTATACGTTACTGTATATGCGTGATATCTCAAGACATTTTACGGATGTCTCATGATTCGTTGCGGCATTTATTATTTTACGCACGCCGGCGTTCTCCGCCTTTTTGCATACGGCGTCCATATCCGTATCCTCATAATGGGCGTGAACGTCTATCAGCATTTTACACATGGTCAGTTCCTGAGACTGTGAACGGGCGCGGGTATGCGTCCGCCGCGGTCTATGAAAGCACTGCAGTCGTAGCTGCGCACCGGCATGACGGGGCCGCTTCCGAGCAGGCCTCCGAACTCTACCGTGTCGCCGGGCTCCTTTCCGGGAGCGGGTATTATGCGCACGGCCGTTGTTTTGTTGTTTACCGTGCCTATCGCCATTTCGTCCGCTATTACGGCCGATATCGAAGCCGCGTCGGTGCTTCCCGGTACGACTATCATATCGAGCCCCACGGAGCACACGCACGTCATTGCCTCAAGCTTTTCTATACAGAGCGCGCCGTTCCTAACAGCAGCTATCATACCCTCGTCCTCGCTCACGGGTATGAACGCGCCGCTGAGGCCGCCCACGTGCGACGAAGCCATTATGCCGCCCTTCTTTACTGCGTCATTAAGGAGAGCGAGAGCCGCGGTAGTGCCGGGGCCTCCGCAATGCTCGAGCCCCATTTCCTCAAGTATGCGCGCCACGCTGTCGCCCACAGCAGGCGTAGGGGCAAGGGACAGGTCGACTATCCCGAAGGGCACACCCAGCCGGTCGCTCGCTTCTTTCGCCACGAGCTGACCCATACGCGTTATTTTAAAAGCGGTCTTCTTTATCGTTTCCGCCAGTGTCGTAAAATCCTCTCCGCGCACCTTTTCTATCGCGCGTTTTACCACGCCGGGGCCGCTCACGCCTACGTTTATGACACACTCCGGCTCGCCCGGGCCGTGAAATGCGCCCGCCATGAACGGGTTGTCCTCCGGAGCGTTCGCAAATACCACGAGGCGCGCGCAGTCGGAACCGCCTGTTTCCTTTGAAAGTTCTGCGGATCTTTTTATGAGGAGCCCCAGATCGCGCACCGCGTCCATATTTATGCCGGCCTTTGTTGTAGCCGCATTCACGCTGGCGCATACTCTTGATGTGGCGTTAAGGGCATAGGGTATGGATTCCGTGAGAGCGCGTTCGCTTTCCGTGTAACCTTTATGAACGAGCGCGGAGAAGCCGCCTATGAAATTGACGCCTGTCTCACACGCGGCCTTCTCAAGCGTGCGCGCCAATCTTACGCACCCCTCGGTGTCCGTGTTTGCTATCATGCCCAAAGGCGTGACGGAAATACGTTTATTGACTATGGGTATGCCGTACTCTTTTTCTATATCGCAAACCGTACTCACGAGAGAGCCGGCTTTTGATGTGATCTTATCGTATATGCGGCGGCATTTCACGGATATATCGTCGGAGGCGCAGTCAAGGAGATTTATGCCCATCGTGACTGTGCGTATATCAAGATGCTCCTCGGATATCATGCGCACCGTCTGTTCTATTTCGTCTGCAGGTATGAACATGTATTACCGCCCCGCTGTATCATATTTTGTGCATCGAGTTGAATATATCAACGTGCTGGAGCTGCATGCGGAGCCCCATGTCGGAGCCGAGCTTTTTGATGCCGTCGGATATATCTACGAAGGGCTCGTATGACTCGGATACGTCCACGAGCATTACCATTGAAAATATCTCGCTCATTATCGTCTGACTTATGTCGAGTATATTTACGTTCACACCCGCGAGATAAGACGATACAGCGGCTATTATGCCCACTCTGTCTTTGCCCACGACCGTAAGTACGGCTTTAACCATATGACAGCATCCTTTCGTATCTTACTGAGAGCCTCACGCGGCGTCCTACCTTGAAAGAGCCTTGAATGTGTAGCCCTCGGATGTCGCCCATGTGACATATGAGCTGAGCTGTTCCGGCAGTGTGTCTCTCATGTTTACGTTCTGGAACAGGACGCCGTTGTAGGTTTCGGATCTTGTGCCCTCATCTGTCACGAATTTTGAAAATCTGAATGCCACCGTGTAACCCATCATGTTGGCAAGCTTTATGTTTCTTTCCGATATCCTGTCCGCGGCGTAGAACTGCATTCTCTCGGACGGTCCGAATATCTGCTGATATTTCGTCTCCATTGCCCAGAGCGCGTCGCTCATCGATTCGGCCGATGCCTCGAGCTGTTCGTCCGATATCTGACCGTCTCCGTCTATCGATATATCGCCGCACGTTCCTATCGTGTGACCGTCCCTGTGTATCCTGCTTATGATCTCAAGATTTGCGGAGTCCTCTATGTAGCTCTTTGATACAAAGAACGTGAATCTTGCATTGTTTGAGGCAGCCGTATCGAGTATCTGAGTCACCAGTGTATTCTTGGCGGATGATGTGAGGAAGAAAGATATATATATGTCTTTTGTATCCGTTCCGGGATCCGAAAGTATATAATCGGACCCGTTCAGAGCGGCTTTGATCGCATCTCCCGTAAATGCGTGATCGCTCTCTGACACGCTCGCATCAAGCGCCGCCGTACCCAGACCGCTGAGCTTGGTGCTGTCTATCTCCGGCCTCTCTACAGGCTCGGGAGTGCTCGTTGCGGGAGGCTCCGGCGTGACCTGCGTATCAGGCGTTGTCGCTCCGGGCGTGTTTATCTTAACAGTGGCATCCGGATCAGGCACCTCACTCTTGTCGGAGCATGCGCCTACCCATATAAACAGCGTCACTAATATGAATAAAATTATCAATGTTATTATCTGACTTTTTCGCATTTGTCTTACACCTCTCTGTAGCTTTCTTATATTACCAAAACAAACACGATTTTGCAAGAATTACAGAATATGAATAACACGCATCATCATTTTACGAGCAGCAGCCCCGGGAGAGGCACTCCGAGAGCGCCGAGCGCCAGCACGCCCGCAATCACAGCCGAGGATACCCACAAAAGAATATAATTGTATCTCCTTACCTTATCGGGAAGGCTTCCGAAGGATCTGTACGTATTCAGCATGAGATTTTCCGTCACAGCTATTATTATGACAGTCACTAAGCCGTAAAGCATATTATCTCGCCGCCCGCCTTTCCGCGCTCGCGCGACGCCTTATCTCGGACACGCAAAGAGTCATGACAGGCAGAAGCACCTGTACCGCGAGTAAAACGTATATTATGCGCGTCTTCACAAGCTCTATGAGCATTATGTTAGAAGACGCTATCTGCTGCGTTCCGAGCATGGTGAGCCCCGCTATGAACGCCGTAAATACAATATTTTTCTGACACCCGAATATCTGCGCAAACGCTTTTGTGAAGCAGTAAAATAAAACGGCGCTCTTAAAGAAAAGCAAAAACAGGAGCAGCGTTCCGTACAGCGATTCGATATGCGAGAGCGTATGATAATTAATGAGCCTTATGACCTCGTACGCCGGGTACGAAAATGACTTCAGGAGCGGGCCGAGCACGAGAGTGTCCCTCAGCATCGTTATCAGGATAAAAGGCGATCCTGCCAGTATACCGAGCGCGAACTGCTTACGGAAGCCGCGCTTTTCATTGTCTGTCTTAAGCTCGGGCACGAGTATCACGAGAACGGACAGCTCGCTGAAGGGCATAGCGGCGCAGAGTCCCACCGTCTTGATGTACTCGGACACCGGCCTCTGCCCTACGGGCAGAAAATATTTCAGCTTCACGCCGGGCAATATGAGAAGGAACAAAAAGACCGTAAAAACATACATGAACACGCATGTGAAAGGCGCTACCGACGCGAAATATTTTATTCCGAGATTAGACGCCCACGCACATATCAGCACAAATATCGTCAGTATCAGCAGCCAGTCGGTTTCCATGAGCAGGTCGCCCGCTATGAACTGACCCGTCTGCCGCATCATAACGGAGCACGATATCAGGAAGGCATAAATGTAGAACACGGAAATTATCTTACCCGGTATCCTGCCGTAGACCTCCTCATTCAGCTTCACAAGGCACGCCGATCTGTGTGTTTCGCACAGCCTCCCGTAGAGCGCCACTATCAGGAGCCCGAGGAGCGCGCCGACCGTGAACGCGATCCACGCTTCGTTTCCTATCATCTGATAATAGTACATTGTGTAAAGCACGGAGCCCTGTATATAGCACGCTATAATAAAGACAAACTGCTTTTTAGTCATTATATCCACCGCCGTCCGCGTCAGCCGGCTCAATAAGGGAGCCCGTTCTTATGATATCGACGCTCACATCAGTCTCGAGCTCAGAATTTCCGTACAGCTCTTCAAAATCACGCGATATATCCTTCCACACGCCGGGTCGGTACCTGTAAAAATATTCGCCTATCCCGAATATGTCGGACCCTGCTCCGCGCACGGCGTAAAATGCCGAATATATCTCTTTGTTTATTTCATTTTCACACTCGCGGCATAGCTTCTGCATCATATCGGAGTCCATGTGTTCCTTCCCCTGATATTCTCCCACCACGCATGTGGCCCTGACGCTGCCCTTAATCTTTATTTTACCGCCGCCGCATCCGTCCCTGCCGTACTCGGCTCTGAAGCCGCCGCTGCTCTTCATTATTTCGAGTGAAACGGGCGAGCCCTCGCAGCTTAAAGCCACTACCCCGCTGTTTACGTTGTCCAGGAGCCACTCAGCGCCGCGCGTCTGCTTCTCGCTCAGGGCTGTCACCATTCTGTCCTGCACAAACACGGCGCTGCCGGCGACATAGAGATAAGGAGACATTTTACCGTCATCGGGCTTTACGACCTTCACGTAGGGCACCAGCGCGGATTTATACGGTATCTCATAGTCGCTGAGGAAGGAAAAAAGGCTGCAGTGCGGCGCGAATCCACCGTCGCGCTGCCTGTCTATGAGCTTTGAAAGATCCTGCGCGGGAAATGCTTCAAGGTGCGAGCCCACGTCCAGCACTTCTCCCGCCTTGCCTTCCGCGATCACGAGATTTACGTCGTAGCGCGTTTCATGGTCGCGGAAAAAATAATCCAGATATTTCGCTACGCTCTCCTCCGCCGCCTCTCTGCTTATTATGACTGCCTGATTGTGCGCAAAATACAGGCGTCTGTTCGTTACGTGTATGGCCGAGCGGAGGGATTCGAGTATATTTCCCCCGACGGTCTTCACATTCCAGTACGTATTTCCGAGATCCCCTCCGCCGGAGCCGGAGCCCGAGCCCGAGTCCGAGCCCTGTCCGGCACTTTCGGAGTCTGAGCTGTTGCTGCTCGTGGCGAGCGTCCTTACGACCTGCGCCGTAAGAAGCAGCCTGTCACTCTCCTCTCCGTAATTTTCAAAATCCACGTCCTCGCTTCCGTCGGCCTTGTCTATGGCAAGGCCGAGTACTATGGCAAGAGAATCCAGCTCGCGCTTCGTGCCCACGGCCCCGCAGCCGCCCAGACACGGCGCGGCACACGCTATTATCAGGATCAAGCATAAAAACCTGTATTTCTTCATTCATTTTACTCTCCGTGAAATAAATACGCTTTATTTGTCGTTCGGCGGTATGGGCGTATTCTCGCGCACTCTGTCGGCGTGCGCCATTCCCGTGGGACGCCTTCTCATCATCCACAGGGGCACGCGCACGAACGTATCCTTTATGTCCTCGACCCTCTCCGGGAAGAACGGCGCGAAAAAGCTGTATCCGAAGGACTGCATTCCCGTTATATGGAGCGTGAGCCCTATTATGCCCACGCTTATGCCGTAGCCGCCGAGCACGCCTCCGAGGAACAGAAATATCCATCTCAGCAGCGTGATCTCATTGTTTATAGCGGGTACCATGAAGCTCGATACTGCCGTAAACGATATTATTATGACCGCGGGAGCGCTTATTATGCCCGCCTGTACCGCGGCGTCTCCCAGAACGAGGCCTCCCACTATGCTCGTTGTCTGACCTATGTTCTTGGGCATGTGCACGCCCGCTTCCTTGAGCATCTCGAAAACAAAAAGGAATATCGCTATCTCGGCAAACGACGTAAACGGCACTCCCTCGCTTGCCGCCGCCATATTGAAGAGCAGGGACGAGGGTATGAGCTCCTGGTGAAAGCTCGTGAGAGCCACGTAGAGTCCCGGAACGAGTATGCTCAGTAAAAATGCTATATATCTGAAAATGCGCACGAGACTCGAATATATCGTGCGGCTGTAATAATCCTCGGGGTTCTGGAAGGCCTCCGCGAACAGATACGGCGCCGTGAGCACAAATGGAGAGCCGTCCACCATTATGCCGACTCTGCCTTCAAGGAGCTTGCCCGCCAGCACATCGGGCCTTTCAGTTATTCCCATTGTGGCAAACACTGAAAACGGGCTGTCTTCTATATATTCCTCTATATACCCGGATTCGAGTATGAGATCCACATTTATATAGCTTATGCGGCGTTTCACCTCGGCCACAAGCTCCGCGTCCGCCAGGCCGTTTACGTACACGATGCATACGTTCGTGTTAGTTTTTCTCCCGACGGTAGTGCTCTCGAACACGAGATCGCGGTTTTTTATGCGCCGCCTCAGCAGGCTCGTGTTAGTACGCAGATTTTCATTGAAGCTCTCGCGCGGCCCCCTCATAGAAACGTCATATGCGGGCTGCTCCACGCCTCTTTTTTCAAATCCCTTACAGTTCATGACCGTGCATTCACCGCACCCGTCTATGAACATAACGCAGTCGCCGTTAAGTATGCCCTCCACCGCGTCCGATATGTCGGACGTGACCTTAATTTCACCCACCGAAAGGAGGATGTCGTTCACGGCCTCTATACTGCTCCTGTTTCCGGGCTCGCCCCCGCACGCGCCGCTCCCCGTATCAGGCGTATCCCTTACACCGTACATAAGAGGCTTTATTATGCTGTCATTCAGTATCTCGGCGCTGGTCATGCCGTCCATGAAGGCGAGCACGGCTCTTTCGCTTTCCCCGTTCACGCCTTTGAATGTAAAACCCCGCGTCACAAAGTCGGAGCTGCCGGCAAACAGCTCTTTAAGGAGCCTTTCATTATCGGCTGCCGACGTGAGCACGGCCCCCACGGTCTTATCGGCGCCGCCGTCGCTGCCGCCCGCCGCATCCGTCCTGTCCTTTATTTTCTGAAAAAAGTAATTGAATATCATAATATCCCCACCTTTGCGGATGAGGATATTATGGTGTATCTGCCGTATTTTATTACTTGTAAAATTTATCCGCGCATTATAACGTCTTCGCGCTTGGGCCCGTTCGTCACTATCTTTATCGGGAAGCCTATCTCGCTCTCTATGAATTCAATGTACGCGCGGCAGGCGGCGGGGAGCTCCTCATACCTGCGTATTCCGCGTATGTCGCACTTCCATCCGGGGAAGCTCTTGAGGACCGGCTTTGCCCTGTCAAGGAGCGGGCTCACGGGAAAATCCCGCGTGACCCTTCCGTCTATGTCATATCCCACGCATATCTTGATCTCGTCAAGATATCCCAGAGCGTCAAGCACCGTAAGAGCGACGTCGGTGCAGCCCTGAACGCGGCAGCCGTAGCGCGTTGCGACTGCGTCGAACCAGCCCATTCTGCGCGGACGTCCCGTTGTGGCTCCGTATTCGCCCGCGTCGCCTCCGTGGTCTCTCATGGCGGCGGCCTCGTCTCCGAATATCTCACTTACGAACGCACCTGCGCCCACGGCGCTCGAATAAGATTTCACCACCGTTGTGACCTTCTCTATGAGGCGCGCCGGTATTCCGGCTCCCACGGACCCGAAGCCCGCGAGAGTATGCGACGATGTCGTGAACGGATATATTCCGAAATCGGGATCCTTAAGAGAGCCGAGCTGGCCCTCAAGGAGTATATTTTTACCCGAAAGAGCGGCGTCATACAGGAAACTGAACGTGTCTCCCACGTACGGTCTTATCATTTCTCTGTACGAAATGAGCTCCTCCATGAGGCTGTCTGCGTCTATCTCGGGCTTATGATAGAGTTCTCTGAGCAGTACGTTCTTTATTTCGAGCACGCCGCTTATCCTGTCCCTGAGCCGCTTTTCGTCGAACAGATCGCACACCTGTATGCCGTTTTTGGCGTATTTGTCGGAATAGAACGGCGCTATCCCCGACTTAGTGGAACCGAACTGTTTTCCCGCCAGGCGCTCCTCCTCATACTGATCGAAAAGGACGTGATACGGCATCACTATCTGGGCGCGGTCCGATATCATTATGTCAGGCTCAATGCCTCTTTCCTTCAATTTCCCGAGCTCTTTGTGAAATGCCGGTATGTTCAGCGCCACTCCGTTGCCTATCACGTTTACGGTGTGACCGTAGCACACGCCCGAAGGCAGAAGATGAAGCGCAAATTTGCCTTTATCGTTTATTATCGTGTGACCCGCGTTGGCGCCTCCCTGAAAGCGCACCACAATGTCCGATTCTGCGGCGTACATATCGGTGATCTTACCCTTGCCTTCATCGCCCCAGTTGGAACCTACTATTCCTCTTACCATAAAAACATACCTCCCGTGGATCAGACCTTAAGCTCCGATCCCATTCCCAATTTATCTCTGTTTTTCTCAATTATATCTTTTCTTATATGTGAAACGTATTCCTCCGTCTGAGAAGGCGCGCGTCCCACATAGAGCGACGCGTCAAGAAGTCTGTCCGCGTCTTCCTTTCCGAGTGAAAATGCGCTGTCCGCCGCAAGACGATCCATAAGGTCGTTGTCAAGCCCTTCGAGCTTTACCTTCATTCCCGCCGCCATTGAATGCTCTCTTATCTTCTCGTGCAGCTCCTGACGGTCGCCTCCGCGTTTCACCGCGTCCATTAAAATATTTTCCGTAGCCATAAAGGGCAGCTCTTTCCTGATATGGGCTTCTATGACCTTGGGATATACCACCATGCCGCTTGCTATATTGTGGTATATTCCGAGTATCGCGTCTGTGGCCAGGAAAGCCTCCGCTACGCTTATGCGCTTGTTCGCAGAGTCGTCGAGCGTTCTTTCAAACCACTGCTCGGCGGACGTCATGGCCGGATTGAGCGAATTTACTATTACATATCTTGAAAGGGACGCTATCCTCTCGCTCCTCATGGGATTCCGTTTGTATGCCATGGCGGACGAGCCTATCTGATTCTTCTCAAAGGGTTCTTCTATCTCCTTGAGATTCTGCAAGAGCCTTATGTCGTTCGTGAATTTGTGCGCCGACTGCGCTATGCCCGAGAGCGCCCCCAGTATCTGGCTGTCGAGCTTTCTGGGATATGTCTGACCCGTAACGGCGAACACACTGTCATAACCCATTTTGGACGCCACCAGCATATCCAGCTTCTTTACCTTCTCCTCATCGCCGCCGAAGAGCTCCATGAAGCTGGCCTGCGTGCCCGTCGTGCCCTTTGCGCCTCTGAGCTTTTTCTTTGAAAGCTGCTCAGTCACCACCTCATAATCCATCTCGAGCTCCTGAAGCCAGAGCGTGGCTCTCTTGCCCACAGTGGTGAGCTGCGCGGGCTGGTAATGCGTATAACCGAGCGTCGGCATATCCTTATACTTTATCGCAAAATCCGAAAGAGCGGCCATCACGTTCACGAGCCTGTCACGTATCAGCTCCAGCGCCTCGTGCATTATCATTATATCCGTATTGTCGCCCACATAGCACGATGTGGCCCCGAGATGTATTATGGGCTTCGCATTCGGGCACTGCACTCCGTACGCATATACATGCGACATCACATCGTGCCTTACAAGCTTCTCCCGCTCCTCCGCCACATCGTAATTTATGTCCTCGGCGTGGCTCTTGAGCTCGTCGATCTGCTCCTGTGTTATGGGAAGTCCCAGCTCCTTCTCGCTCTCTGCAAGAGCTATCCAGAGTTTTCTCCATGTCCTGAACTTCTTGTCCGGTGAGAACAGGAACTGCATCTCACGGCTGGCATATCTTGAATTAAGCGGTGTTTCGTATGTCGATCTGTCAGACATTAAATTTCTCTCCTTTTTATGTCACTCGTGCGTATACGGATAATTCCCCGTAAAACATCCGTCGCAGTATCTGCATTTTATATCCGGCACTATCTCGGAAAGACGCTCCACGGGCATGAACCCGAGAGAATCGGCGCCCAGCATTTTACATATCTCGTCCACGCTGTGATGACACGCTATCAGATGCTCCTTAGAGGGCACGTCCGTTCCGAAATAGCACGGCCACAGGAAAGGAGGCGAGCTTATGCGCATATGTACCTCCTTGGCTCCCGCTTCTTTAAGCATGCTCACGAGCCTCGCGCTGGTGGTGCCGCGCACTATGGAATCGTCCACGAGCACTATGCGTTTTCCCTTCACGGCGTCTCTCAGCACATTTATCTTGAGCCTCACCGCCGTGGAGCGCTGCTCCTGTGAGGGCTGTATGAATGTGCGGCCCACATAGCGGTTTATGACCAGCGCCTTGCCGTAGGGTATTCCCGAGCCTTCCGCGTATCCTATAGCCGCGTCTATGCCCGAGTCGGGTACTCCCGCCACAAGATCCGCCTCTGCCGGATAGGTCTCCGCAAGTATTTTACCGGTATTCTTACGCGCCTCGTGCACGCCCATTCCCTCTATGTACGAATCCGAGCGGGCAAAATAAAGATATTCGAATATACATATGCTCGATGTGCCTGGCTCGGGGCAGTTGTCCCTTATCGTGCGCATGCCGTCCTTGTCCACGATTATTATCTCGCCCGGCTCCACGTCGCGTATATATTCCGCCCGCACCGTGTCGAGCGCGCAGGTTTCGGAAGCGAAAACGTACGAATTGTCGAGCTTTCCCATGCACAGCGGGCGCATTCCCTTGGGGTCGCGGCATACTATGAGCTTCTGCGGGCTCATCATGACAAGCGAATACGAGCCTTGGAGCTCCTTCATCACCATAGAAAGCGCGGTCTCCACGCGTCCCGTTTTCATTCTGGCGCGGGCCAGAAGGTGCATTATTATCTCTGTGTCGTTGGTAGTCTGAAATATGGCTCCGTCCCAGGCGAGGCGGTGCTTAAGCTCCTGATAATTGGAAAGATTTCCGTTCACCGCCATGGCGAGCTGTCCCTTTACGTATCTGCTCACAAGGGGCTGGGCGTTGAGCACGCTGCTCTCGCCGGTGGTGCTGTATCTCACATGGCCCACGGCCATTCTTCCTTTAAGCTTACTCAATATATCCGGAGTAAAAACCTCCTGTACCAGTCCGGTATTTTTGTAAAGTGTGATCTCCCTCTCCCGATTTATGGCTATGCCCGCGCTTTCCTGTCCTCTGTGCTGCAGCGCGAAGAGTCCCGCGTATGTGATCCCGGCGACGTCAAAGCCGTCATTGTCGAACATCGCAAATACTCCGCATTCCTCGTGAAGCCTGTCCGTCATAATTGAATATCACTTTCTCCCGTTCCGTACGGGTAAAATATATAAATGCCGTATACGTAAAACCGTGTACGGCATCCGCCTGTCAACCCTTGCTGTCTTTATCGAATAATTTTCTGAAGACCTCCTGATATGCTTCCTCTACGCCTCCGAGATCCCTGCGGAATCTGTCCTTGTCGAGCTTCTCCTTTGTCTTCGCATCCCAGAGCCTGCACGTATCCGGGGATATCTCGTCCGCGAGTATTATCTCGCCCCCGAGCGCCGGGCATCTTCCGAATTCTATCTTGAAATCCACCAGTATTATACCGGCTTCCGCGAATATCTCCTTGAGCGCCTCGTTTATCTTAAATGTCATATCGGCTATCTTGTCCAGCTCCTCCCTTGTGGCGAGCCCCAGAGCCATGGCATGATAATCATTTATGAGAGGATCTCCCAGATCGTCGTTCTTGTAGCTGTATTCGAGTATCGTGCATCTGAGCTCCGATCCCTCCGGTACGCCGTAGCGCTTTGAAAAGCTGCCGGCAGCCACGTTCCTCACTATCACCTCAAGAGGCACTATCTCGACCCTGCGCACGGCAGTCTCTCTGTCGCTGAGCTCTTCTATATAGTGTGTGCGTATCCCTTTCTTCTCGAGAATCCTGAACATCAGATTGGACATCTTGTTGTTGATCACGCCCTTGCCGGCTATCGTACCCTTCTTGAGTCCGTTAAATGCAGTGGCATCGTCTTTGTAATCTACGATATACACGTTCTCGTCGTCCGTCCTGTATACCTTCTTCGCCTTGCCTTCGTAAAGCATATCCGATTTGTTCATGTTTGCTGCACATCCTTTCTTTACTCATACCGCCCGTGCCGGTCGGACCGACCGTGGAATTTTACCATAATGCGATATATTTTTCAATGAATATATGACCTCGCTCCGCCTCACTCCGAAGCCTCCGGCTGCTCCTCTCTGCGCGTTCTCGCGCGTATCTCCGTAAGGAGGGACGATATGAGATCGCCGAGCTCCTTCTGACCCTCGTCGCCCGCGAACCTGCTGCGCACGGATACAAGGCCGCTCTCGGCCTCCTTCTGTCCTATTATGAGCATATACGGGACTCTTTCGTTTCTGGCCTCGCGTATCTTATAGCCTATCTTCTCGGTGCGGCCGTCGATTTCACAGCGTATGCCCGCATCCGAGAGCTTCTTCATGACCGACTCCGCATAATCGGAGAATTTATCGGAAATGGGAAGAATCTTTACCTGTACCGGAGCCAGCCATGTGGGGAATTTGCCCGCGAAATGCTCCGTGAGTATGCCTATGAAACGCTCTATCGAGCCGAAGCACACTCTGTGTATCATTATGGGTCTGTGCATCTGTCCGTCGTCGCCTATATATTCCGCCTCAAAGCGCTGCGGCAGCTGGAAGTCGAGCTGTATAGTGCCGCACTGCCACGTTCTTCCTATGGCGTCCACCAGATGGAAGTCTATCTTCGGCCCGTAAAATGCTCCGTCTCCCTCGTTCACTGTATATTCGAGTCCCATGTCCTCAAGCGCGTCTCTGAGTCCGTTGGTGGCCATTTCCCAGTCCTCGTCGCTTCCCATCGAATCCTCCGGTCTCGTGGAGAGTTCTATGAAATACTTGAATCCGAACAGCTGGTACACCTCGTCTATGAGCCTTACGACGCCCTTTATCTCGTCTCTTATCTGATCGGGCGTCATGAAGATATGAGCGTCATCCTGATTGAAGCATCTCACGCGCATGAGTCCGTGGAGCGCTCCCGATTTCTCATGGCGGTGCACAAGACCCACCTCCGCGATCCTTAACGGAAGATTTCTGTATGAGCGCGGCTTTGATTTATATACGAGCATGCCTCCCGGACAGTTCATGGGCTTTATGGCAAAATCCTCTCCGTCTATGACCGTCGTATACATGTTTTCCTTGTAATGATCCCAGTGACCGGACGTCTCCCACAGAGAGCGGTTCAGCATTATGGGCGTTGATATCTCAACATAGCCCTCTCTCTTATGGATCTCGCGCCAGTATTCCATGAGCGTGTTCTTGAGTATCATGCCCTTGGGCAGGAAGAACGGGAAGCCGGGCCCTTCATCCGCGAACATGAACAGCTCAAGCTCCTTGCCTATTTTCCTGTGGTCGCGCTTTTTTGCCTCCTCGAGCATCGTAATGTACGCTTCGAGCTCCGAATTTTTGGGATAAGCGGTGCCGTAAATTCTCGTGAGCATTTTGTTCTTCTCGTTCCCGCGCCAGTACGCGCCCGCGATCTTCATGAGCTTTACGGCCTTGACCGGCTTTACCGACATGAGGTGGGGCCCGGCGCACAGATCCGTGAATTCGCCCTGTCTGTAAAGGCTTATCACGGCGTCCTCCGGGAGATCCTTTATGAGCTCGACCTTGTATGTCTCGCCCTTCTCTTCAAAGAAGCGTATCGCTTCCTCCCGCGGCAGCTCAAAGCGCTCGATGGGCCATCCTTCCTTTACTATCTTCTTCATTTCTTCTTCTATTTTAGTAAAATCGTCAGCCGAGAGCGTCTCGTCGCTGTCTATGTCATAGTAAAATCCGTCGTCTACGGACGGCCCTATGGCGAGCTTTGCGTCAGGATAAAGTCTCTTTATCGCCTGTGCGAGTATATGCGATGCCGTATGTCTGAACGCATCTCTTCCGCCCTTGTCGTTAAATGTCAGTATGCTGAGCCGGCAGTCGTCTTTTATGAGCGTTCTCAGGTCGACGCGTTTTCCGTCTGTCTCTCCCGCACATGCGGCCCTTGCGAGTCCCTCGCTTATGTCGCAGGCTATTTCCAGTACAGTCTTAGGCTCCGAATATTCCTTCACCGAACCGTCTTTAAGTGTTATCTTCATTATGCGCTCCTTTCGCCACATGTAAAATGGCCTTAAAATTTCTTTTTGCCGTAAAATTTTGCCGTAAAATACGAAATGCAACGCCCCCTGCGCTTCAAGTGAATATACGAAAATCACTGTGAACTTGCGCAAGGGGCGAATATTATCCGCGGTTCCACCCTTTTTGCCGTGCCCGCATGATGCGGAGCCGGCATCTCTATGGCCTGTAACGGGGCCGCCGTGCCTGATCGGGGCAGCTCGGAGGTAGTTTTCGCAGTTGCTCCGCCCTGATGCTTCCAGCCGCGGCATCATTCTCTGTAAGGCTTCTGCAAGAGCTACTCGTCTCGTCAACGCTTTAACGCAGATTAGTATAATTCAATTCCCGTCGGACTGTCAATATGCTCTATTTTTCTTTTTTGTTTTGTGCGGCTTTACTTCTGTAAACAACAAAAACGACCGCGCCTGCGACGGGTATCAGAAGCAGGAACCACAGCGGCCACAGCGATGTGCCTGTCTCACCGTTTTCGCCTGTTATCGTAATGCTGCCGCCCGTAACATCAAAGTCAACATTCTCAAGATCCTGATTGGTGCAGAAGTCGCACACAAGGTCAAGATCCGCATCTCCGGGCGCCGCTGCGTCGTTTATTTTGAAAGTGAGAGTGCCGATCTCTCCGTTTTCGTTTGTATTTCCTGCATTAGCCCACACCATAACATACGGATTTACATCGATCGTCTGCGAGCCGGTATACATAAAGCCGGAAAGTATACCCGAGTTTTCGGCCGATATGAGAGTGAGTCTGCTCCCGTCGTACCCTATCTTAATCTTTAATCCGCTTATGCCGGGATTGTCCGATATATTGATCTTAACAGTCACCGTATCTCCCGCATGGCCTGATGCAGGCGAGAGCGAGAACTCAGCCTCGCCCGCGGCCTCCACATGGCCTTTCGGGATCGCAAGAGCGATCAGAAGCGCAGTCAGTATGAATACCGTTATTATTTTTCTCATGTAAAATACCCTCCAAGCCTGTCAACTCGATCTATGATACATTATATCATACATGAGCAGATCAATCCAAATCAAGAAAATCAATTGATGCGAGCCACTCGACAGACGGCCGCTCGGAAGGCAGTTCCCTGCCTGTATCTTCATTCTGTATCAGAATACTACTATATGCGGCATTACTTGTCAACATATGCGCCCCCGATCGATTTTCCCGATCCGGCTTGACATGTGCCGCCGCCCATAGTAGAATCAGCGTGCGGTTCGAAAAGGA
>CANQOI010000040.1 GCA_947625435.1 uncultured Clostridia bacterium
CAGATGAAGGCGAGAAGGAATACGTGTACAGTACAACAGATTTTGACGGATATCAGATAATATATAACGAGGACGGAACATACAGTTATGTATTTACAGTTGATATGGGAAATGGAGCTCCGGCAGGAAATGCACGTACATTTAATGTTAAAACCGTAAAAAATCCCCCAAAAGGGTGAAATTGACAAACTGACAAAATCGCCCCAAAAGGGTGAAACTGACAAAATCGCAAAAATTGCAAAATTGCAAAAGATCGCAAAAAAGCCAAAATTGATGATTGACTATGTGCTTCAAATGTGATAATATAAACACCGTTTTCGGGGTGTAGCTCAG
The DNA here is from genome assembly GCA_947625435.1 of uncultured Clostridia bacterium. Classification (GTDB taxonomy): domain Bacteria; phylum Bacillota; class Clostridia; order UBA1212; family UBA1255; genus Egerieisoma. Next base: position 334 of record CANQOI010000040.1, read on the forward strand.
TTTGGCTAGAGTGCTTGCTTGGGGTGCAAGAGGTCGCCTGTTCAAGTCAGGTCACTCCGACCACAAAAAACACAAAAAATAAAAGCCTTCTTGCGGAGGCTTTTATTTTTTGTCCCGGCAGCTGTCAGCTGCCGCATTTTACGATCGCTTACCGGCCGCAAATGTCATTACATTGCGGGGCCTGTTGTGGACGGAGCATACACTCTTCCGGCAAGCTCCTGATTAAGAGCGTAAAGTCCTTTTGCGTCGTTTCCGAAAAGCTTCATTTTTCTGATCATATCTTCGGCATTCGTTTCCTCCTCGCCCTGCTCTTTTATGAACCAATCGAGGAACTGCATCGTTTTGTAATCCTTCTGCTCAAATGCTTCATGGTATATAGCCGTAATGAGAGAAGTCACATACTGCTCATGCTCGTATCCTGCCTCCAAGGGCGCAATATGACTTTCAAATACTTTGTCCGGCTTATTGATCGCCAGAAATTCAACTCTTATACCGTTGTTTATCAGGTATCTGCGTATCATAAATGCGTGATCACGCTCTTCCTGAGCCTGAACCTCGTACCAGTGCGCGAATCCGTCCAAACCTTCGTCGGCATAATAATTTGCAAAATCCAGATAAAGATAAGCCGAATAAAGTTCCTTGTTGATCTGGTCGTTTAACAATGCTGCAATTTTTTTGTTTAACATAAAAACACCCCTTTCGTATCAGTATTTTAGCACTACCGTATACATAAAATCAAGATGATAAACAGCAAATGTATCTCACTTGTGTATGTTCAGCTTAGACTCCGTACCTTTGATGAGTCTTGCTATATTTGCATGATGCCTTGCGATTATGAGCACCGCCGCCGCCAGCGCAAGGAAGAACGCAGGACTCGCCCCGCCCTGTAACATAAGACGGTCTCCGAGAAAATATACGGTCACGGGAAGCAATGCCGCGGCAAGTATCGAACCCAGAGAAACATATTTTGTTATCAGCACGGCAGCGACAAAAAGGCAGAATGAAATAAGAGCGGGCAGAGGCATGATTATGAGCATTACAGAAAACGTAGTGAGAACTCCTTTACCGCCTCTGAATCCGAAATAGACCGGCCAGTTATGCCCTATCACGGCAAAGCCTCCCGAGATACAGGCGCCCGTTGTCCGGTCCAGGCCCGCAAATTTGAACATAAAAAGCCCTGCCAGTACCGCGATCATTCCTTTCCCGAAATCTCCTATGAATGTGAAGGCAGCGGCTTTTTTACCGAAAACACGCTGCATGTTCGTCATGCCCGCATTTTTGCTTCCCTGAGTGCGCACATCTGACTTGTATAAGATCTTTGAAAGAAGCACGGCGGAATTTATGCTCCCGAGCAGATAACCTATCAAAGCAGCCGCAACGGCAAATGACCAGAATCTCATATATGTTCGTCACCGCTTCCCTTCTCACGTATTTTGAATACTACGGGCGTACCCTCGAACCCGAACGTCTGCCGCATGCAGTTCTCTATATACCGGAGGTACGAAAAATGGAAAAGATCCGCTTTATTCACAAAAACGGCAAACGTAGGAGGCTTGACCTTTATCTGCGTCATATAAAATATCTTCAGGCGTTTACCCTTGTCGGACGGGGGCTGTACCATTGCAATCGCTTCATTCAGCATATCGTTCAGCATACCCGTCGATATCCTTAATGCGGCCTTTTCCGCAGCCGTGCGTATCATATCATAAAGCCTTCCGATCCTCTGACCCGTGAGCGCCGAAATGAACACGACCGGCGCGTACCGTATGAATCCCAGCTTATCGTAAACAGTATTCTTATATTCGTCGGTATTTTTAATATCTTTATCGGCTATATCCCATTTGTTGACGGCGATGACACAGGCCTTACCCTTGTCATGCACGTAACCCGCTATCTTGGTGTCCTGCTCCGTAACTCCGTCATTTGCGTCTATCATGAGCACGGCCACATCACATCTGTCTATGGCCGAAAGGCTCCTCATCGTACTGTAGCGCTCTATATCATCGGTTATCCTGCCGCGTTTCCTGAGTCCGGCAGTATCGATGAAGCAATACGCCTGACCGTCCTTAACGGCATACGTGTCGACAGCGTCCCTCGTAGTTCCCGGCACATCGCTCACTATAACGCGTTCTTCGCCGAGTATCCTGTTTATGAGAGACGATTTCCCGGCATTGGGTTTGCCTACAACAGCCACCTTGATAACGTCTTCATCTTCTTCTGTCTCAGAAGGCTCGGGCATATATCCCAGTACCGCATCGAGTACTTCTCCTATCCCGAGGCCGTGTGCGGACGATATGCTTATAAAATCGCCCAATCCGAGATTGTAAAAATCATATATTTCTGCAGGCGGCGGACCGACCGTATCTACTTTGTTGACAACAAGAATGACCGGCTTCGAGGATTTCCGCAGGAGTGCGGATATGTCCATATCCCCCGCCGTAACGCCGTCCTTGAAATCCACCATAAATATGATTACGTCCGCAAGCTCGGCGGCTATTTCGGCCTGACGCTTCATCTGTTTCAGTATCGCGTCATTGCTGCCTGTCTCAAGGCCTCCCGTATCTATGAGCGTAAAATGTCTGCCGCTCCATTCTACTTCTTCGTATATTCTGTCTCTCGTGACACCCGGCACGTCCTCCACTATTGAAATGCGTTTCCCCGTAACATAATTAAAAAAAGAAGACTTGCCTACGTTGGGCCTTCCGAGTATCGCAACAGTTCCTGATCTATTCAACAGACCCGCCCCTCCCGGTAAAATAAAAACTCCTGTATAAAAACATCTACCCGGCCGGGCGCCGCTGTTATACGGCACCTGACCGGGCCAAATCGTTTTAATCGGTATTGCAGGATCCACCGTTCATTACGTTCGCAGTGGATTACTCCGCATCCTCCGCCATGGCAACTACTTCACGGCCTTTGTAATAACCGCAGCTTCCGCAAACTGTATGTGGCAGCTTGAATTCATGGCAATGAGGACACTTAACAAGGTTGGGAGCTTCGAGTTTCCAGTTTGCTCTTCTTGACCGAGTTCTTGCCTTTGACCATCTTCTCTTAGGACAGATCATGTTCTTTACACCTCCCGTGATACTGCGTGACCTTGGCGGTCTCATTACTCACAGAGTAACAGACGTATTATATGCATTCAGTCCGCGAGTGTCAAGAAAAAATTATTTTACGAGTTTAGCCGTCTCTCTTGCTATGGCAAGCTCTTCATTCGTAGCTATCACGAAGACCTTTACCTTGGAGCTCTCAGCCGATATTTCATGCTCTCCGCCTCTTACGGCATTCTTAGAAGCATCGACCTCAACGCCCAGGTACTCGAGTCCGCTGGCGCAGCTAAAGCGCATATCGGCATCGTTCTCGCCTATTCCGGCGGTAAACACGATCGCATCCACGCCGTTCATGACGGCCGCATATTCGCCTATATAAGACTTAACGCGGTATGCGAATATGTCAAGAGCGAGCTGAGCTCTCTTATTTCCGTTGTCGGCAGCGGCTCTTACATCGCGCATGTCGCTGCTCACGCCGGAAACACCGAGAAGGCCGGATTTTTTGTTGAGTATCGTGTTCATGTCCTCGTCGGTCTTGTGCTCGCTCTCCATGATATAAAGTACCGCCGCGGGATCCAGTATTCCGCTGCGCGTGCCCATCTCAAGTCCGTCGAGAGGAGTGAAGCCCATTGAAGTATCGACACATTTACCGTATTTAACAGCCGCTATGCTTCCGCCGTTTCCTATGTGGCATGTGATTATCTTGAGCTTTTCTATGGGCTGTCCCATTATAGCGGCGCAGCGCTCGGCAACATACTTGTGCGATGTACCGTGGAAGCCGTATTTGCGTATTCCGTGATTTTTGTAATATTCATAAGGTATGGCATACATGAATGCCTTCTCCGGCATCGTCTGGTGAAATGCCGTGTCGAATACAGCCACCTGCGGAACGCCATGCATGGCAGCCCGGCACGCTCTGATCCCCGTTATATTCGGCGGATTATGAAGGGGTGCAAGAGGAACGCATTCCTCAATGGCCTTCATGACTTCGTCATCTATGATGACAGATTCATGGAACTTCTCTCCGCCGTGAACTATCCTGTGACCTACTGCCGAAATATCGGAAAGACTTCCGATAACTCCGTACTCCTTGTTTGTAAGAGCGTTTATGACCTCTTCTATCGCCTTATTGTGATCTTTAAGATCTATGTTCAGAACAACATCGTCTTTACCCGGCGCAGACTGCTTTATAAATGAACCGTCTATGCCTATCCTGTCGCAGAGACCCTTTGCAAGGACACTCTCGTTTTCAGAATCGATGAGCTGATATTTAAGTGACGAGCTTCCGCAATTTATTACCAAAATATTCATTTTACGATACTACCTCCCTGAAGCACTTAAATAAAGATCAGCCCTGCGCCTGCACGGCGGTTATGGCAACGACGCCTACTATGTCCTCAGCCGCGCAGCCTCTTGAAAGGTCGTTTACGGGCTTTGCTATTCCCTGAAGTATAGGTCCGTATGCTTCAGCCTTTGCAAGACGCTGTGTGAGCTTATAAGCGATATTTCCGCAATTAAGATCCGGGAATATGAGTACGTTCGCATGACCCGCTACCTCGCTTCCGGGAGCCTTGGACTGTCCTATCGCGGGAACAAGAGCGGCATCAGCCTGAAGCTCTCCGTCAAGGAGCAGATCCGGAGCCTTCTCCTTTGCGGTCTTCGTAGCGGCTATCACCTTCTCGGTAAGCTCGCTCTTTGCGCTTCCGTATGTTGAATATGAGAGCATCGCGACAACCGGCTTCTCCTGTACGAGCTGCGTGAACGATGCGGCAGATTCTATGGCTATGTCGGCAAGATCCTCAGATGTGGGATTCTCAACGAGTCCGCTGTCCGCATATACGAACGTGCCGTTTGCGCCGTATTCGCAGTTCGGAACTACCATTACAAAGAACGCGGAAACCTTATTCGTTCCGGGCTTTGTCTTAAGTATCTGAAGCGAAGGCCTTACAGTATCGGCAGTCGAATGTGCCGCTCCCGACACCATGCCGTCCGCCTCTCCGCATTTGACCATCATGGTCGCGAAATAAACATAATCCTTCATCATCTCACGCGCCTTCTCGGGGGTCATTCCCTTTGCCTTTCTCAGCTCGTAAAATGTATCGGCAAATTCATCGAATTTTTCATATGTCTCCGGGTTCACTATCCTGCACTTCGATATATCGAGTCCCTTGGCAAGCTCTGCTATCTTCTCGGGAACGCCTACAAGTATTATGTTCGCTATTCCCTTTTCCTGTACCATTGCCGCCGCCTTGATCGTTCTTATATCCTCGCTTTCGGGAAGCACAATAGTCTTAATGTCCTTTTTTGCCCTTTCGCATATCTGCTCAAGAAATTTCATTATCAATACGCCACCTTACATTTATTATTTTATGCAGGTGTATTTTACATCTATATTGCCCATAAATCAAGAGAACCGTGGGGCATGGCCGCAACATTGTGACACACAGGGAGCACTTTTTTCATATTTATATAATACAATGACTCGCAGTATGGAAGCGGAGATATCACAATGCTTAAATATATAATAAACGGCGGCCGTGTTTTGCGCGGAGACATATCGGCAGGCGGTTCCAAGAACGCCGTCCTTCCGATACTGTCGGCGGTCATATTGAACAGAGGCGTAACGCGTATCCATAACTGTCCCGACATTTCCGATGTCAGGATAACGCTCAACATTTTACGCAGCCTGGGATGCCGTGTTGATCTCACGGGAAGCACGGCCGAAATTGACGCTTCAGATATAATATTCAGTAAGATCCGTGCCAAGGACGCGTGCAAATGCAGGTCGTCGATCACATTTCTCGGCGCTCTCCTTTCAAGGACAGGCAAAGCGGAAACCGCATATCCGGGAGGCTGCTCAATAGGTAAAAGGCCGATAGACATACATGAAAACGCTCTCAGAGACATGGGAATAAATGTTATCGGCAGCGCGAGCTGCATACAGGCGGAGCGCACAGACAGAACGTCAGGCGGCAGTGTTTTTCTCAGATTTCCGAGCGTGGGCGCCACGGAAAACACGCTGCTGGCAGCCGCAGGCAGCAGCGGGACAACGCACATCTACGGCGCCGCTTCCGAGCCCGAGATAGTATGTCTTGCCGAATATCTCATGACGATAGGCTCCGAAATACAGGGCGCGGGCACAGGTCATATCACCGTAAGAGGCAGAGAATCGTATGAAAATGACAATGTGGATTATACGGTATGTCCCGACAGGATAGAGACCGCCACTTATCTGATGGCTGCGGCGGCTGCCGGATCCGGAGTGCGCATACACGGCTGCAGTCCCGCTCACATTTTACCTGTGATAGATGTACTCTGTGAAATGGGCTGTGAGATCGAGACCGACGGAGATGATAATACGATCACGCTCGTACGCGGCGCCATGCACGGAAGGCTGGAGTCGCCCGGAATAGTGATAGCAGACGCCTACCCCTCATACCCTACCGACGCACAGCCCCTCATACTCCCGCTCCTCGCCGCGGCAAAGGGCGTTTCGTTTGTGGCCGACAGGATCTTCCCCGAACGTTTTTCGTGCGCGAACGAGCTTCGTAAAATGGGCGCGAGGTTTTCCGTTTCAAAATACGGACTGACCGTTAAAGGAAGACGCAGTCTTAAGAGCGCGGATGTCATTTCACGGGATCTGAGGGCGGGCGCTGCCATGATAATAGCGGGACTCTCGGCGTGCGGAAGGACCACGGTGACCGGCGGCTTCATAGGCCGCGGATACGGGAGCCTTTGCGAAAAGCTTCGCGGCATAGGAGCGGAGATACGGGAAGTGCCGTATCAGAATTTGTCGTAATGGGACTGCTTTGATATATTGAGCAGTATGCCCATGCTGGCAAGAAGTATCACAAGAGATGTGCCGCCGTAGCTGAAGAAAGGAAGAGATATTCCCGTTACCGGCATGGACGACGTGACAACCGCCACATTCATGAGGACCTGCACCGTTATGAGGCTCGTTATCCCGAAAGCCGTGAGTGAAGAAAACCGGTCCGGCGCATTTCTCGCTACCTTATATCCCCGCCATATGAACAGTACGAAGAGCCCGAGCACGAGCGCGACTCCTATAAAGCCGAGCTCTTCGGCAAGTATCGCCAATATAAAATCGTTATACGGCTCCGGCAGATAAAGGTTCTTCTGCACGCTTTTGCCGAAGCCTCTTCCGAAGAGTCCGCCAGTGGATATCGCATACAATGACTGCATTATCTGATAGCTGTCGCCGCCGGTGTCGTGTTCGGGATCTAAAAATGTGGTAAAACGTTCCGATATATACGAAAAGTCCACGTGCGCCGCCAGGAGCACTACCGTGCCCAGACCCGCGGCAAATATGCCCATGCATATGTACGTGGGTATCTTGACGCGCCCCGCGAACATCATTGAGAGCATGACAAGTCCTATTATGAGCACACAGCTTATATGGGGCTGTATGGCGATGAGTCCTATTCCTATACAAACGGGAATGATATATATGATTATTCCCATAAGGCGCACCGCCTTATATGCTATGCGCGGCCGTGAAAAAACAAATGCCAGGAAGAGTATGACGGCTATCTTGTATAGCTCCGAAGGCTGGAATTCTATGCCTATCTTGAGCCATCTTTTGGCGTTATTGTGCGACACTCCTATTACCTGTACGAGACCGAGGAGCGCTATGCATACTCCGAAAAAGGGCAGCGTGAACCGCGCTATCACTTTATAATCTATCAGGCTTACTGTGAACATCGTTATTATGCCTATTACGGCGAAAATGAGCTGCTTTTTGAGTATGGCGTATGCCGAAGAATCGCCGCCTGCCATAAATACGGCCGATGCGGAGCTTGCGCTGAATACCATCATGGTGCCGAGTCCCAGCAGCATGAGTATGGCAAGGAGCAGCCAGAAATCCGGCTGATTGTAGCGTATCTGTTCGCGTATGCGGAGCCTTACCTCGTCAAGCGCAGCGGATCTTTCCGCATCCTTTTTATTTTTGTTTTTTTTACCTTTATCCGCCGACACTTTATGTTCCCCCGCCGTTTTACTTCAGGCTGAAATATGTGAGCACCGCGCAGCCGAGCGTGAACAGCCAGAATACGTATACGACCTTCCGCTCGCTCCATCCGCACAGCTCAAAATGGTGATGAATGGGAGCCATTCTGAAAAGCCGTTTTCCGTGTGTGATCTTGAAAAATGAAACCTGGAGTATCACCGATACCGCTTCTGTAACGAAAAGGAGTCCCGCTATCACGAGTATGAGGGGTCTCTGAAGCATTATGGCGCAGGCTCCCATAGCCCCGCCTATCGCCAGCGAGCCCGTATCTCCCATGAACACCTTGGCGGGGTTAAAATTGAACAGGAGGAATCCGAGAAGTCCTCCCGACATAGCGACTGTAAAATATGAGACAGATCTGTCCGGATAAATAAGTATCGTTATCACCGCAAACAGTACGAATACTATGAAAGATGCGCCGGCGCAGAGTCCGTCCAGTCCGTCCGTGAGATTCACGGCATTGGTAGTAGAAAGCAGTATGAGCACACAGAAAGGAATGAATGCCCATTTCAGGTCAAAAGTCTTCTCCAATCCGAAAAAGGTCAGTGTGATCGTATTGTCCGTTATATGCTTTTGCGTTATATAGAACACGAATGCGAGCGATACTATGAACAGAAGCGTCATTTTCTGATACGCCTTCAGTCCGTCCTTGCGTTTCTTGACGATCTTTATGAGGTCATCTATAAAGCCCACAAATCCGAAGCCCACGGTAGTCCACAATACGGGAAGTATGTTCGGTGCTATCCCCTTAAAATACAGTACGAGCGTCACCGTCACGAGCGGAGTCAGAAATATAAGAGCGCCTATAGTAGGTGTTCCCTGCTTCTTAAGATGTGTCTGGGGTCCGTTATATCTCACCGTCTGTCCGAATTTGAGACGTCTCAGCAGCGGAATATAGAAAGGCGCTATCATAACCGTAGCCGCAAATGTAACAAGAAATATTATCGTAACAGTCGTCATGCTCTATTTTTTCTCCTATCAGATCATATATGTCTATGTCAAGTCAGATTACTTGTCAGCGCGTCCGAAACGGCGCCCATGCGCATTGCGTTGGAGCCTTTGACCAGTACTCCCACGCTGAGCCCCCGGCTCTCATATTCGTGTATCACCGGAAGCAGGAGTCTCGCACCTTCCGCGGAGTCCGATGCGTGTATTATGCGTCCGCGGAACGTTTCACAGTAAAGCTCTGAAAGAGGTCCCACGGCAAGGAGCACATCCGCGATCTCCGATGCGAGCGCCCCGACCTTTCTGTGAGATTCGTCCGACATCGAGCCCAGCTCCAGCATGTCGGCAAGAGCGGCTATCCTGACATCCACGTCAAGACTCTTGAGGACCGACAGAGACGCATTCATAGAGTCGGGGCTGGCATTGTATGCGTCATCTATAACTGTTCCCCATACAACGGGAATTATCTTCTGTCTCGAAACCTCGTCTCCGAAATGTTCTATGTCTTTCACCGCATCCTCTATGCTCACGCCCGCGCAGTGCGATGCGCATATGGCCGCCATACTGTTATACACATTATGTACGCCGGGCACGCTCAGGCACACGCCGAAGCGTCCCTCAGGCGTCACGAGCTCATAGCTGCTGCCGTGTATGTTCTCGGCTCTTACCGATGAATTGTCCTCTGTGCCGAAATATATTATCTCCGCCTTTTCCCTGCCGTATCCGCGCAGTATTTCACGCACGAGCCTTTCATCCGAGAGCATGTCGTTGTCTCCGTTGAGTATGAGCACGGGTCTGTCCGACATTCCGATACTCACTTCGAGCTTGGCGCGTAAAATATTTTCGCGCGTCCCCAGCTTTTCGAGGTGTGAAACGCCTATGTTCGTTATTACGGCGGCGTCCGGGCGCACTATTTTTGTAAGATACTCTATCTGCCCCGTGCCGCGCATGCCCATTTCCGTAACGAGCGCCTCGTGAACATTCTCAAGGCGCATCACCGTAAGAGGCAGACCGTACTCGTTATTGAAATTCATCTCGGATTTAAGTGTTTTCATATGCCCGGATAATATAAAAGCGGTCATATCCTTTGTGGTAGTCTTGCCCACGCTCCCCGTCACGGCTATTTTAAAAAGAGGATCCTTCCTGTCGCGTAAAATGCCCGCGGCAATGTCGCCCATGGCACAGGCCACGTTGTCTGTTTCCACGGCGCAGCCGTTTCCGCGGTAGAGTCCCTTCTCCGTAAGAGCAGCCGCGGCCCCGTTTTCAAGCGCTTTGTCAACAAAAAAATGTCCGTCGGTGTTCTCACCTTTAAGAGCGATGAAAAGGCATCTTTCCCCCAGGCGTCTCGAATCTATGGAAGCGCTCCGTACCGTCACGTTCCCACACTCCGGGCGCGTGATGACGCCTCCGGTATATTCGGATATCTTATTCAATGTCAGATTCATATTTACTGCATGCCTCCAAGTATCTCACGGACAACCTCGCGCTCGTCAAAATGCACTGTGCGGTCTTTGAATATCTGCTCTGTCTCATGACCCTTTCCGGCAAGTATTATGACATCGCCGCTCTTTGCATTTTTTATAGCATACTCTATCGCTTCGCGCCTGTCTACTATACAAATATAATCGGCGCCCGTAGGAATTATGCCTTTTTCGATGTCTTTTACGATACTTTCCGGATCCTCGCTCCTCGGATTGTCCGATGTTATTATTGTGAAATCCGCATATCTGCCGGCAGTCTCGCCCATGAGCGCGCGAGGCCTGTTCCTGTCTCCTCCGCAGCCGAACAGGAATACAGTGCGTTTTGCGTATTCCTTAACGGTCGTTATGATGTTTATGAAGCTGTCGGGATTGTGCGCATAGTCTATGAGCACGGAAAAATCCCTCCCCGTAGGCACCGATTCAGCTTTGCCGGGCACGAACACATTCTTAAGCCCTTCCGCGGCAGTGTGAGGGTCGATGCCTTCTATGACCGCGCACGCGAAAGCGCCGAGGGAGTTATACACGCTGAATCTGCCGGGAACGGGCACTTTTATATGATATGCTCTGTCTTCGTACAGTGCGTCATATTCTACGCCGCTTTCCTTCTTTATTATGTTCACGGCCTTGAAATCGCATTCGGAGTCTATGCCGAATGTATATATGACAGCGCCCGATCTTTCCGCAGATTCCTTCATTTTACCGGAATACGGATTATCCGCGTTTATGAGAGCGTTACGGCACATCGTAAAGAGCTTCGCCTTTGCGGATGCGTAATCCTCCATGTCGGAGTGCTCGTTTTCGCCTATGTGGTCCTTTGAAAGATTTGTGAATATCGCAGTCGTAAAACGGCAGCCGTAGACTCTGTCAAGGTGCAGACCTTGAGAGGACACCTCCATGAAGCATGTGGATATGTTCCTGTCGACCATACGGCTGAGGAGCTCCTGTAAAATATTCGCCTCCGGCGTCGTGCGCTCCGTGGGTATTTCGTCATCGCCTATCTTATTGCATATGGTACCCACGAGGCCGGTGTCAAGTCCCGCAGCTTTATAGATCGCTCGCAGCATGTACGTTGTGGACGTTTTACCTTTTGTGCCCGTAACTCCCACAAGTCTGAGCTTTTCCGACGGGAAGCCGTAAAATGCCGCGCTCAACGACGCAAGTGCTTTTCTCGTATCTCCGCATGCTATCACGGCGGGCACATGCGCGCCGTTTTTTGCGAGATCTTCAGGGTCAAAGCCGTATTTCATGAGAGCCTCCGGGCTTTCGCACACTATGGCGCTTGCTCCCGCGGATGCTGCCTGAGCCGCGAAACGGTGTCCGTCGGTCACATATCCCTTTATACATATGAATACGGAGCCTTCTCCGCATTTTCTGTTGTCTGTCTGAACAGACGCGGCCTCGGCGTTTTCGGGCCTGCCGCATATAAGTGAATATTTTATTCCGCTCTTTACGAGCAGCTCATATACTTTCATTTCAAAATGCCCCCTCTATCCCATGCTTTCGGTATCGTTATTTATCAGATCCAGTACTATCACGGAGCCCTTTTCAAGCTGCGTACCGGCAGGTATGCTCTGTGAAACGACCTCACCTATACTGTTTGCCTGTGCATTGAGGCCGAGCTCCGTAAGAGTCTCTATCGCATCCGTCAGCGTATATCCGATAAGATCCGGCATCGTAACTGTCTTTTTAGGTGAATCCGCAGATGTGTAGAGCACAACCTTTGAGCCTGACATCACGTATGAATCGTACCTGGGTATCTGTTCTGCCACTGTAAGACCCGACAGATCCGCATTTTCATCGGCATCTGCCAACGTGTATAAAAAGCCTTCCGACTTCAGCTCCGCTATCGCATCGCTCACTGACATTCCCGTCACCTTGGGAACATAATTCTTGACCATCATATTACTGCTGTCAAGATCGGTATAGCGTCTCTCCACTTCCATATAAGTGAGTATCTTTTCAATGAGTGTGCCTGCAACGGGAGCGGCCTGCCGTCCTCCGGATGCGGAACCTTCCGATGAATTAGGATGGTCGAGCATTACTAGTATCACGATCTCGGGGTCATCCGCGGGAGCTATTCCGCAGAAGGATGCGATATATCTTCCGTCAATATCCGTTGTAGTCGTCTGAGAAGTGCCGGTCTTACCCGCAACGCGGTATCCCGAAACGTACGCATTGCTGCCCGTTCCCGATGCCACAACCTGCTCCAGCATTTCAAGCACGGCTTTCGACGTGCTTTCCGATATCACCTGACGTTTTACAACAGTGTCGTAGCTTTGCACCACTATATTGCTGTCACTGTCAGTCACTTCTTTTACTATTCTCGGTTGTACCAGCTTACCGCCGTTTGCAATGGCGCAATATGCCGTTGCAAGCTGTATGGGCGTTATCTGCACGCGCTGTCCGAAGGCCGTAACGGCCATATCTATTTCACTCGGATTCTGATGGAATATACTGTTCGCTTCACCGGAGAGCATTATTCCCGTTTTTTCTTTAAAGCCGAAGGCGCTTATATATTTGTAAAATGTGTCGAGGCCTATCTGCAGAGACAGCTTTGAAAATACCGGGTTGCATGAATTCATTACGGCCTCTGCGAATGTCTCGGTGCCGTGGTCGTTCCCTTTTCGCCAGCAGCTTATAGTCCAGCCTGACAGACTTAAAGGCGAATCGCTCACCGTTGTATTTTTATTTACTATGCCTTCTTCTATACCTATTGAAGCTGTTACGGATTTGAATGTGGATCCCGGTTCGTATGTATCCGTGAGGGCCTTGTTTCTCCAGACAGTCTCACTCAGTATCTTTACCGACTCATTTGTATTTCCCGTCCAGCCGTCCTCGTATCCTGCGGGCGCGGCATAGGGCTCGTTAAGATTAAAATACGGATATGATGCCATTGCGAGCACATCACCCGTGTCGGGCTGCATTACTACTATTGCCCCGCCTTCAAGTACGTTTTCCTTCTCGATCGCTTCTTCAAGAGCCTTTTCGACCATGTTCTGTACAGTGGCGTCGATCGTCAGTACGACATTATTTCCGTCCTTCGGTTCGAGTCTCCTTATTTCATCATAGGGCAGCTCGTTTCCCGCGGCGTCTACGGCTGTTATTATCCGGCCCGGCGTGCCCGTGAGCAGGCTGTCAAGTGCTACCTCTATACCGCATACAAGTCCCTGATCGTCTTTACCCGTGAAACCGAGCAAGTGGCATGCGAGCTGATTGTTCGGATAATACCTGGTCGTATCCTCGTCAACGTATACGCCTTTAATCTTTTCTTCCTTTATCCAGTTCTTAACCTTGTCACCTGTTTCGGTCTTAAGATTCTCGGCTATGAGCTTATATCTTCCCTCGCTCTGTATTTTAGTCAGCGTTTCGTCGTAATCAACGCCGAGTATATCCGAAAGACCTCTTGCGATCTTCTCCTGATATGCCTGCACATTGTCGTCCGGCGCATTGTTTTTGATTATGCTCTGATTTACATTTACAAGGCACGACGATACGCTTATCGCGAGCTCGTTTCCGTTTCTGTCTGTGATCTTGCCGCGCTTTGCGGATATCACTCTCCATGAATTTTGCTGCGCATATGCTTTTTTGCTGTAATAGTCGCCCTTCAGGAACTGTAGGTAGGCAAAACGTAAAAGCAGCACTGTCATAAGCAGTATGACCATAACACATACGCCGATCGATTTACCTCTCACTTTGTCGTCTCTGTCATCACTTTCATAGCTCAGTGCTGCTTTGATTATACTCTTATCGGTTTTTCTGCGAGTGTCCTTATTGCGCTCACCGCTACGGGATACATCTGCCACCCTACCATGCCTCCTGTCCTATATGGTAAAATATATGCTTTACTCCCGTATTTTATATCAGTCCCAGAAACAGCTTTATATTTTCATATGCTCTTTCGTACCACGGTGCATCGGACACATCTTCTTTTGTAAATTCAGTATTTTGGTACTCTGTCTGATCCATTGCATCGACATTTATGTATTTTATCTGATATGAAAGCGGCTTGTGCATACCGAGACGCTTCTCCGCTTCATTTGCGATCTCGGAAATGCTCATGTTACTTTCTATATTTAGCTGTATATTCTCGGCTTCGGCGTTCAGAGCCTCATATTCCTTCTCAAGTCTGTGGTTCTCATAATTTATCTGAGTCACCGACGCATATCTGAAGGCTACCGTAAGACCGAGTACGACCAACAAAACTATATTAAATACGATGCTTCTCTTTATCTTTTTATCTTCTTTCTTTCTTTTGATCTCCGTAAGCACTATTTCCTTTTTCTGTGCTTTTTCATACTCCCGCTCACGAAGGCTCAGAGTCTCCTCTTCGGGTTCCTCTGCATAATCATAGCGGTAAGCATTGCTGCCGTATCCGTTCATCATACTTCCCCACCTTATCATATTTTGCGCACTTCTACACTGCCGTGTGTTTTTCAAACACGCGCAGCTTTGCGCTGTGCGAACGGTTATTGTCCGACTGCTCAATTTCGGACGCCGTTACGGGTTTACCCGTTATCATTTTACCGAGCGGCTTTCTGCCGCAAACACATACGGGGAAGTCCGGAGGACATACACACGGAAATTGCGCCTCTCTGAATCTGTTTTTCACTATCCTGTCCTCAAGTGAATGAAATGTTATGACCGCAAGCCTTCCGCCTTCCTCAAGAAGATCGATCGCACCCGATATTCCCCTGTCCAATACTTCCAGCTCACGGTTCACTTCTATCCTGATCGCCTGAAATGTACGCATTGCGGGATGTCTGCCCTTTTGCCTGTCCTTAGGAGGTATGGCATTTTTAACTATTTCGGCAAGCCTGAACGTAGTATGCACAGGCTCCTTTTCCCGTTCTCTGCAAATGGCAGATGCTATGGCGCGTGCCCACTTTTCTTCTCCGTAATCCTTTATTACCGTTGTAAGCCGCGCCTGCGAGTACGTATTGACCACATGATCCGCGCTTAAGGGAGCGCTGCGGTCCATTCTCATATCAAGCGGTCCGTCATATCTGTAGCTGAAGCCTCGCTCCGCTTCATCAAACTGATACGATGACACCCCGATATCGAGAAGTATCCCGTCCGCCTTCTCCCGCATTCCCCTTTCGCGTAAAATACGGCTTACAGTTTCTCTGATATTTTCAAAGTTCGCATGGCATGTGATAAATTCGGCTTCCGTGCCGGATGTATCCTTCAGATGCTTAAGCCTTGCCGTTCCTGCCTCAAGTGCGTCACTGTCCTGATCTATGCCTATCAGCAGTCCGTTTTTGCCGAGTCTTTCCAAAATGCCGCAACTGTGACCGGCACCTCCGAGTGTTCCGTCCACATATATGCCGTCGGGCTTTATATCAAGCATTTCTATACATTCCCGGAAAAGCACCGGTTTATGGCTGAATTCAGACATCTTAAAAGTTAAGAGCCTTGGACGCCTCATCAAATTTGGCGCCCATACAGTTATTCTCGTAATATCTGTCGTACTCGTCCTTATCCCAGAGCTCGATATGATCTCCGGTACCGATCACATGTACTTCTTTCTTTAATTTGGCAAATTCTCGCAAAGGCTGTGATATACTGAGACGTCCCTGCGCGTCGATCTCGGCTTCCTGAACCGATCCGAGCATTCTTCTCGATATTATTCGATATGTCTCGTCTGATGTTTTCATATTTACAAAAGCTTCTTTGAATTTTTCAAATCTTTCAGCGGGATAAATGTTCACACATATGTCAAAGCCCCGCATAAGAATAAAATTCTCGCCGAGCTCGTCTCTGAATTTGGCAGGTATCACTGTCCTGCCCTTTGTGTCAATGGTGACAAAACTATCTCCATAGAACACAGAGCATTTTCCCCTTTCAATTTAATCTTTTGTACACCGCGCCTTGCGAAGCGTTCCTCTTTTGTAAATTAAAATTTTTTCTTTTGTACTTTTTTCTGTTATCTTATCTTTTGTAAAATGCAAACATAATTGTTTGTTATGCCTGCCGTTCTTTTCGGGAGTGGTCACAAGAAGTATTTTAATACCACCAAACACCACTGTGTGGGTGATTTGTTCCTTAAAATTCCTCTAATCACCACCGACAGGCATATATTACTATAAATCTCAGAGGATTGCAATACCTATTTTTCTATTTTGTAAATTTTTCAGAAAAAAAATTTCCCCCGTTTATTTTGCCGGGGGAACTGATTCTTCGCCGTCATATGAAGTAACGGGCACATCGCATATTTCCGAATATGATAGGGCCTGTTCCTCATATTCGGGTATTTGCTGCACAAATCCGGTGCAGTCCGAAGCCGACGCCACCGGATTATGCAAAAAGGCGTCCTTTACGTGCCCCATATTCTTATCGCGGCATTTTCCAATGCGACCGTCCATGCTGACACTTCCTGTTTATACTTTTTAAACGGTATATAATATTTTACCGCTCAAGTATTATTATGTGTCGTCGCCTCATAATTTATTTGCCGTAAAGTTTATGTACGTTTTCTTGAAATCTCCATAAGTCCGAGTGCGGTAAGTCCCAACACTTCCGGTCTTGAAGGATCCGCAAAGGAAAGCTCTCTCATATACTCCGTAAGCCTGTCACCTTCAGCTGCATCGTCCGTTTTTATAAAATCGCATACTATCATTCCGCCTATGTCCCTCAGCCTGAGCTGTCTCATGATCTCACGTGCCGCTTCAATATTGACATCCGTATATGAGCTGTCGGAACCCCCGGAATTTACATCTATTACAGTGAGAGCCTCCGTTTTTTCTATGACGATATCCGCGCCGGATCTGAGATAGATCTTTCTCCCCATGAGAGACGATCTGACTGAGTCCACCGACTTAGCCTCAAATATGCGCTTCGGAATAAATCTGAGCCTGTCCGAGAGCTCAGGCAGATCTCTCTTAATGCATTCGAACATTTCAGCCGTATCAACACATATTTCAGAATAAGTACTCAGGGGATATTTCATTATTTCACATATG
Source organism: uncultured Clostridia bacterium (assembly GCA_947625435.1). GTDB lineage: Bacteria > Bacillota > Clostridia > UBA1212 > UBA1255 > Egerieisoma. The sequence continues at coordinate 17,795 of CANQOI010000040.1, forward strand.
ATCGGGTCATGAACGGCGATATCTCCGCATGTTCCGTTTGCTTTCATTTCTCCGTACCGGTGTAAAATGTTTTTCCATTTTTTTGCGAGATTCTGTATGTCATTTACGATCAGGTACGGATCTGCTCCCCAAGCCTCGGTGCGTATGATGGCGGAATAACCGACATCCGCGGATTCTCCTATCATTCTGAGCCTTTCACGCTCATCGCTGTCCTTTATTTTGGCGGATATATGTATTTCCGTCTTTTTGTCGCAAGGCAGAAGAACGGCATACACTCCTCCTATGCGTATTTTATCTGTAACATATGCACCCTTTTTGTCTCTCGGCGGTGACGATATCTGAACGAGGCAAAAATCACCGGGCTTGTAAACTCCTCCGCCTCCGGCAAGTTCACTGAGCATGGCGCGTCTGCTCCCTCCTATATCGGCAAAATAAGAATGCAGATGCGGCGCATATTCAGTTATACGCGCCGCAAAGATATTAGAAGTCATGAATTTACTGTTGTCGGAACTTTTACAGAGAACGGCATCACCGTTCTCTGTTATTATTATATCGGATACGCCTTTAATTATGCATTCACGTTTTACCGTATCGCCTTTCGGAAAATACCTCAAAACAGTTCTTCCTCCAGCATGGCGCAAATGCAGTGATACACCGGAAGATGCAGCTCCTGTACGGCATATGTCTCGTGTTCCGGTACGTTCACGCAGACATCGGAAATTTCCTTAAGCCTGCCGCCCTTATCACCCGTAAGTGAAACGACATTCATATCTTTAAGCCGTGCAGTCATGGCCGCTCTCATACAGTTTTCCGCATTTCCGGAAGTGGATATCGCCAACAGCGTATCTTTTTCTCTTCCGAGAGCAAAAAGCTGCTGCGCGTATATATTGGCAGGATCGGTATCATTTACAACAGCCGACTTAAGCGATATATGCGAGCAGAGTGAAACGGCGGGAAGTCCGCCCTCAAGAGTATCCGCAAGCCTTATGCCGGGTTCTCCGAAAAGTGACCCGAGTTTTTCTCTCACGGTCACATCCACGGGACGTTTCTTCTTAAATGATTTCATAAGCTCGCCCACAATGTGTTCGGAATCGGCGGCGCTGCCTCCGTTCCCGCATATATATAAGACTCCCCCGTTTTCATATGACGTGCATATGAGCTCAAATGCCCGCGCTATATTGTCACGCTGCCCCGAAAGCGCCGGAACACGCTCCGTCAGTTTGTTTAAAATGCTCTCCGTCTCTTTTTTCATGATCTTTTCTGAAGCTCCGTAAGCTTGCAGTAAGCCTCATCCCAATCGGACTTGCCCTCAGGCACATATTCTTCTATGGGGAAAGACCTTCTTACAACCTCTCTTGCCTCTTCAAGAGATCCTATTGCTCCGAGAGAGATAAGCTGCGCCGCAAGATTTCCTATCGCAGTAGCTTCAATGGGACCTGCATAGACAGGGCGGCCTATCGCATTTGCGGTAAACTGACTCAGTATCGTATTTTTACATCCTCCGCCTACTATATGAAGTGCCGGTATCCTGTAGCCCACTATCTCTTCGAGTCCTTCTATTGCCTGCCTGTACTTGAGCGCAAGGCTCTCCATTACGCAGCGCACGATCTCGCCCTTTGTTTTGGGAACAAACTGTCCCGTCTCACTGCAATAGCTCTGTATTTTCTCGGGCATATTGTTAGGCTCAAAGAATCTCTGGTCATCCACATCTATTATGCAGGCAAAAGGCTTGGCGGCCAAGGCACCCGCATCAAGCTCATCGAATGAAACAGTCTCGCCCATCTTCTCCCAGTGGCGCTTGCATTCCTGATTGATCCAAAGTCCCATTATATTCTTGAGGAGACGAACATTGTTATTTATTCCGCCTTCATTCGTATAATTGAGCTCTCTCATTTTATCATTTATAACAGGCTTATCAAGCTCAAGCCCTAACAGCGACCATGTGCCGCTGCTCAGATACGCACTTTTCTTGTCGTAGAACGGAACAGACACAACGGCGCTTCCCGTATCGTGCTCGGCCACGGCTATGACCGGTACAGGATCGATCCCGAGCTCCTCACAGATGTCATCCGAGAGATCGCCTATGCGTGTGCCGGCAGGTATCACCTCGGGGAGTATCGATGTATCAAATCCCGGTATCACCTTTTTTATGAGATCTGCCGCCCAGTCGCCCTTAACGGGATCATAAAGCTGCGAAGTGCTGGTTATGGTATATTCGCAGTATTTCTTTCCCGTAAGATAATAGTTGAACAGATCCGGTACAAAAAGAAGAGTATCTGCGTTTTCAAGGATCACGCTCTTGTTCTCAGCCATTGAAAGAAGCTGATAGAGCGTATTGAATTTCTGGAAAGCTATGCCCGTCGTATCGTATATTTCCTTTTCGGAGCTTCTTGTACATGCAAGCTCTATCATTCCGTCAGTCCGCGTATCGCGGTAATGTACCGGGTTTCCGAGCAGTTCTCCGCTTTTTGAGATAAGGCCGAAGTCCACTCCCCACGTATCTATGCCAATCCCGGCAATATCTCTGTGTCCCGCATTGTACGCCTTTAAAATCCCTCTCTTGAGCTCAAAAAACAGGCGCGGAAAATCCCACGTAAATGTCCCGTTCATCATGACCGGGTCGCTTGAAAAGCGGTGAATCTCGGAAAGCGTGAGCTTCGAGCCGTCATATTCACCGAGTATGGCTCTGCCGCTGCTTGCTCCGTAATCAAAAGCGAGTATTTTCATATGTGACCGTCCTTTCATATCTTTACAGTACGGCACAGACCGTACTGTAAATTAACCGTGTATCATACTCAGATAGCCTTTGCGTGTGCGAGAAGGTATTTCTCCGCCTCGCCGTTCCATAACATGTTATGGCGCTTGCATATAGCACAGAGTTCTCTGAACAGATCATCCGTCTCGCCGAGCTTCTCAAAATCAGCTATCGCCGTAAGAGGCAGATCTATATTGGTATATATCAGCTTCTTTCCTCCCGGTATCTTAGGCAGATTCATGACCGTATCAACGACGCTGTTGAGTCCGCCGATATGCGTTATCATGGACGCCGTATTGAGAAGTCCCTTGTTCATCATTTCGATCGACTCGATCATGTCGGCAGTGTTTCCGCCGCTCGTTCCTACAACGTGAGTTGCGCCGTAGTGAACATTATAAAAGTTAAACTCAGCCTTGAACTGTGAATTCTGGGGGCCTGCGAAGAAGTTAAGGCATCCGTCCTTGCCGAGGAGCCTGTCTCCCATTTCCACTACCGGCTTAACGGGAGCAAATACCATTACATCGTCAAAGCCTTTGCCGTTTGTGAGTCCCATTATATAATTCTCGGCATCGGGAGTGGTGTTTGTGTTCACATATATGAGCTTAACGCCGTTCTTTTCGGCTTCCTCGACCGTATATATGGACGCGGCTCTCTGAAGTCTTGCCTCATCTATATCCGTAACGACCAGGAGTCCCGGCTTTCTGTCACAGTGTATCGCATAATCTATGGCGCCTATTCCCATCGGGCCCACGCCTGCAAGGATCGCCATATTTCCGCCTTCAACGATCCCCATGTTATGAACGTACGAACCGTTCTTTGTGTGATACATGGCATGATACGTTCCGACTATACATGACATCGGCTCCGCAACGCTTCCGTAGAAGAATGTGTCGTTGTCGTATTCAAGGAGACAGTTCATCTCCATGACTTCATTCGGTATTATAACATATGTGGCATCTCCGCCTATATAACGGTACGAATATCCGGGCGCATCAAGAGATCCCTTATAATTCAATGCGGGCTGTATTGAAAATTTCTGTCCCGGTTTGAATTTACTCTGCCATTTAGAGCCGACCGCCACTATTTCACCGCAGAACTCATGTCCCACTATCACGGGATTGCTGTCTATGTCCGCAGGAACACGCTTATGATCCGATCCCTGCTCCATTGCTTTATATGTCGACATGCATACGCTGTCCGAAATTATATGAGCGAGGATCTCGTCCTCTTTCATCTCCGGCAATTCAAATTCCTCCAGACGGAGATCTTCTTTCCCGTATAATCTTACTGCCTTTGTCTTCATTGAAATTCCTCCTAAAATAATCCAAAGAATCTGTTAAAATTTCATACGCCCGATTGTAACACAACCGGGCGTAAAATTAAAGTCCTTTATATCAATCGAGTCCGAAAAATGATAATATTTTACGTATGAGCAGCGTGAACCATCCTGCCTTGCCCATATCCTCGCTGAGCACTATCTTCACTCTTCCGAGCTCCTCACCGTCCCCGTCTTCCGACGAAGTACTATGATTTTTCCGTAGTTAGCTAATTTCTGCTTTTATCATAATTATACGTTTTTCTG
>CANQOI010000041.1 GCA_947625435.1 uncultured Clostridia bacterium
TATACAGAGCAGTACAAGAGCTCAACATCAACATACTTATCACCAAAATGATGATTAAAATTATCCTTCTCTTCATTTCAAACCTCCATCAAAAAGTAAAAGTTGCCTTATATTTATTACAACAGCAGTATGACGCTACACTATATGACCACTTACGTCCATCATCGCTTTTTTTTAATGCGGTATACATCGCTTTTGTATTAAAAATAACTGTAAAGGTTGCTTTCAAATCATTTGCTGATTTGTACAAATAATTAGGATTAAATCCTGTTATCCACCAAGTAAAGGCACTATATGAAATAATTTGTTTACCATTATATTTCAATTCCATTGTCATATTCATAGAAAGTCCCTTGTCAACTAACCAATGAGGATTGCCACCATAATAAATTCCCAGTTCGGCTCCGGCACCCAAATTTATATAACTGCCTTTCCATGCCCAAAAAGCATATTCTTTACCGTTCATACTAAAAAAGGTTTTTTCTCTTTTCATGTCTGTTCCAATATCAAACATAAAGTCATATAAATCATTATATCCTGCATATTGCTTCCCGTCAAATGTAAGGGAAATTGTATTTTTTCTATGTATGGATTTTCCATGATTGAAGAATTTAATACAGATAATTCAGGAGACATGTGTCCATACAGAATTTTTCTATTACAGTACGGCACTATAGTATATGGGAGTACATCTTCAAGATATGCACCTGAACTGTCATTCACTTACGAACCATCATACATGAGAGTATGACAGTTTTTGGCAGTCAGTGCGGAAAGATCACGGTACTTCGTCGGAAAACCGGAGGCACGGTTGAATTTTACCTGCATGTATTGTATACTTATAAACCGATCAAACAATATAAACGGAGGTTTTTTCATGTCAGGTCATTCAAAATGGGCTAATATAAAGCATAAGAAGGAAAAATCGGACGCACAGAGAGCCAAAGTATTTACGAGACTCGGAAGAGAGCTGCAGATAGCCGTAAAGGCCGGCGGTCCGGATCCGGAGGCAAACAGCAAGCTTAAAGATGTAATCGCAAAAGCAAAAGCGGCCAACATGCCTAATGACAATATACAGAGGAGCATCAAGAGAGCGTCGGGAGACGGCGCCGGCGATGTTATGGAAGAGATCACATATGAAGGCTACGGTCCCGGAGGCGTTGCGATCATATTGGATACCGTAACGGACAACAGGAACAGGACTGCCGCCGATATACGTCACATATTCGATAAGAACGGCGGGAACCTCGGTTCTTCCGGGTGCGTTTCTTTCATGTTCGATAAGAAGGGCCTTATACTTATAGAGAATGACGGGGATACGGATGAAGAGCAGCTCATGATGGACGCTCTCGACTGCGGAGCGGAGGATTTTACCGCCGATGACGATACATTTGAGATAACGACCGATCCGGCGGCATTTTCGGATGTGCGCGATGCGCTTGAGAAGAAGGGATATACATTCCTTGAAGCGGAAGTGAGCATGATACCTCAGAATTACGTGAAGCTCACTGATGAGAAGCAGCTCGAGCAGATAGAAAAGCTCATAGACGCACTCGATGATAATGACGATGTAATGGACGTATGGCACAATTGGGAGGAATGATCCTCCGGAGCCGTTGGTATAAATGGGTTATCTGTTTTTTATATTCTATATTTTAACAGGATTCATATGGGCGCGGGTCCTGCTCGCGAAGGAAGGCCTTTCCGTATCGGTCTGGGCCGGAGGCACTGCGGGGATCATATTTCTTATGTGGTCGCATGTGCCTTTTTCTTTTATATTCGGATTCGGTATACTGTCCCATGTACTCGGCCTGCTGCTCGTGCTCATATCGACTGCCTTATTGTTAGTTATCAGATATCTTTCACACGGCGGCTCCGTATTATCGCTGCTGCGTCTTGAAGGATATAGGCTGCGCGGCATGAGCCGGGAGACATTCTGCATGGCCGCGGTCGTGGGTCTCATGACTGTATACTGCCTGATATGTCTCGTGAATCATACGCTGTATGAATCGGACGGCGCTTATTATACGGGTCAGTGCACATACGGCGATATGAATTTCCACCTCGGCATAATAACGAGTATAAAGGAACAGGGCGTATTCCCTCCGGATTACAGCATATTCCCCGGGCAGAGACTCGACTACTATTTCTTTTCCGATTCCGTATCGTCATCCCTGTATCTGCTGGGATGCGGTCTAAGATCCGCGTACATGCTGCCTATGGCGGCGGCGTTCTTATTTACGTTTTCGGGTATGTGGCACCTGAGCCGCGCGATACTCAAACGGACGTCAAAAGCGCTCACAGCTTTCGTGCTCTTTTTCTTCAACGGAGGGCTCGGGCTTTTCTATTTTCTTGACGGACTCAAGACGGATAAAGAGAATTTCACGAGAATATTTACCGCCTATTACGAAACTCCCACAAACTATGTAAACAGCGGATCCAGGCTGTCAAACATATGCTGGACAAATACGGTAGTTGACATGATGCTGCCGCAGCGTGCCACCCTTTTCGGATGGATGGCTCTCTTTCTCGTGCTCTATCTTCTGTATAATGCCGTGTTTGAAGACAGGCCGGAGTTTTTCCTTCCCGCAGGCATACTCGGCGGACTGCTCCCCATGATACAGACATACTCATATTTTACGCTGGGCATTGCCGCGCTCGTATGGATGATACATTCGCTGGTAAGGAACAGATTCCGCGTAAAATGTATCGTCGACTGGCTTAAATTCGGGCTGCCCGCCGTAATACTCGCTCTGCCGCAGTTTTATATTTGGATATTCGGCGCGGTGAGCGGAGAACGGTTCCTGAGATTTGAATTCAACGCATATAACTCCAGCGACAACTGGCTGTGGTTCTGGATCAAAAATGTGGGCGTCGTATTCGTGCTCATATTGCCTGCTTTCATAAATGCTCCGAGGCGCATCAAGATAGTGCACTGCGCAGGCGCGCTCATATTCATAATATGCGAATTCGTGGTATTCCAGACACACGCGTATGACAACAACAAGCTATACCTCATGTGGTACCTGTTTGCGGCCGTTACCGTGGCCGATCTGCTCGTGGATGTGTTCGATAAACTGCGTGAAATGAAGGCGGTACGCGTGCTGGCGGCATGCGCGCTGTTCGTATTATGCACATCGTCCGCATTTTTCACCATGCTGAGAGAATGGAATTCGGGCGTGCCCGGCAATTCATATATGCTCTATGATGCGGATTCCGTTAAGGCGGCTGAGTTTATAAGGAAAAATACGGAGCCCGATTCTCTGTTCATGTGCTGCAACAATCACAACAACACAGTATCTGTCCTGACCGGGAGGAACATTTTCACCGGTTCGGGAATATTTCTTTACTCGCACGGAGTCGACTATAACGGAAGAGCCGATATATTAAGACAATGCTTCACCGATACAGACAGTTTCGAGCGCTGCCGCGGAGAGTACGGGTTTGACTATATATTTATTTCACCGTACGAAACGAGAGAATACGGCGGCATGATAGAAGATCATTTCAGAGAACACTACGATCTCATATTTGAATCAGGCAATGTACGTATATATGACATACGTCAGAAAGTACGATAACCTACAGGAGGCGTTATAACAGATGGATAATTTCAGACCTTTAAAGATGCTTCACGGATATGCGTATCCCGAAGGAAGCGACACACAGTGTAAAATGAAAGCAGCAGAGCGGCGTATAGACGATCTGCACGAAAAGGGCTACGGCGGCATAGTCACGAATGTGGATTTTTATCCGGATTATCTGAAAAGCAGCGAAAGCTGGGACATATTCAGACACGCGGTACAGTACGCCGCGGATAAATACGGTATGAAAATATGGATCTACGATGAAAACGGCTATCCCAGCGGAACTGCCGGAGGTCTCACTCTTAAAGAGGATCCGGATTTTGAGTGTAAAGCGCTCGCCATGGTGTGCAAGAGCGCGAAGGCGGGAGAATGTATAACGATAGATAAGCCCCGCGGCCATATCAAAGTCGTGTCCGCATATGCCGTGACTTACGATAATGTGACAAATGATCTCTATGATTTTGTGGCCGAAAACGGCACTCTCAAGTATACGGCGCCGGAGGACTGCACGGTATATTATTTTGTAACAAAGAGACTGTATGAGGGGACTCACGCTCAGCACAACACCTGCGCATCGAGGCGGTATATAAGTCTTATAAACAAAAAAGCGGTAGGTGCTTTCATAAGGAACACTTACAAGGCATACACGGATCATATTGAAGGTCTTGATCTGCCCGAGGGCTCGCTGCAGGCATTTTTCACAGATGAGCCTTCATTTCAGGCGTGCTACATAAACGCGGGACTGAACCCGCAGGCCGTGGACGATCCGTATGATACGGAAATGCCGCTTTATCCCATAGTCGCCTGGGAAAACGGCATGGATAAAATATATTCCGACAGATACGGCGAAGACATAAGATTCCGGCTTCATATGCTGTTCGAGTCGGACAACACGGAAGCAAAACGTGTCAGGTTCCGCTTCTATAAAATGCTGTCCGGGCTTTACGAGGAGGCGTTCTTCAAACAGATATCGGAATTCTGCCGGGAGCACGGAATAGCATTTTCAGGGCACCTGCTGCTTGAAGAGAACATTTTACACCATCCCCTTTTCGAGGGAAATTTCTTTGACCTTATACGGCATATGCATATACCGGGTATAGATATGCTCTTTACAAAGCCGGAAAGCGTCATGAGATTTGCTGCGACTCCCAAGCTCGTGTCGTCGGCCGCGTCATGGTACGCAAGACCGCATGTCATGTCGGAAATATCGGGTCACACGGAAAATGCGCTCAATATACCCTTTGACATATACGACATAATATGTGCGCAGCTCCTCCAGTTCGTACTCGGCGTGGATATCTTCAACTCGTATTTTGACGACGACGTTCTGACTCAGAATGAGAACAGGCTGCTATGCGGTTCGGTAGAAAACGTGTGCCGCGAGTTCTCCGGTAAGATCTCAATGGCGGACATTCTTCTGTACTACCCTGTCGAATCGGCGCAGGTATCCGTAAAGGGCTCTGCCGAGCAGCTTCAGAACAGGCCGTATGACAGCGCCGCATTAAAGACCGAGGAAAGCTGGAGAGCTCACATAGATGCGCTCCTCAGAGATCACTATATGTTCGACTGCGTGAGCTGCGATGCCCTTTCAGAAGCAGAACCGCAAAGCGGCGCTGATAATGGTTCCGGAGTCATAAGGAACCCGCGTACCGGCCATACGTACGATGTGCTCATAGTGCCGAGGCTTTCGGCAATAACGTGCTCCGCTCTCGAAAGCTTCATAAAGGCGGCTGAAGCGGGCGTTCCCGTAATAGTGAACGATATGTCCGACTGCATCGTGGCGGACGGATGCGGCGAAGATCTGATCCGGAAGCTTCTTTCTTATGAGAATGTAAAATGTGTTTCATGCGCGGATGAATGTATGCGTGTGCTTCATACTCTGTTGCAGCCTCCCGTGTGTTCGGAATCCAAAGACACGGTAATGCTCGCGAAAAAAGACCCTTCGTCCGGCAGAGCATCGTATCTGATAGTGAACATTTCTGAAAACCCTGTGTCCGAAGATATTGTTATAACAAAAGATACAGGCTGCTTATATACGGCAGATCCCGTGTCGGATGAGCCTCCTAAGTGGGAGAAGACCGAAACGGTGCGCGGAGATAGAGGGACCGCAGTCCGCATAAGCATAGCGCCTCTCGGCGCGGTACTCATAAAGGAGGACTAAGGATTAAATGCCGGAAAGATCAAAAATGACCGATATTTCACATATAAAGGGCGTCATATTCGATATGGACGGCGTTCTTGTCGATTCGGAGCCCGCCATGGCGCGCGCATCCGTTGCCGGCATGGCGGATTTCGGTATAAAGGCACGCGAGGATGATTTTACTCCGTATCTGGGCACCGATGACATGACATACTTCGGACGCGTGGCCGAAAAGTACGGAGGGAGCTACTCGGATGAGCTGAGAGATCACATATACGACATTTACTGTGAAACGGCTCATGACCACATAATTGCCTTCCCCGGCGCAGCCGAAACGGTCATAAAAACAGGTGCAGCCGGCTACAAGACCGCTATCGCATCGAGCGCCACCGTAAGGAAGCTGCTTGTAAACATAGAAGTACTGGGCATTCCGTCAGATAAGCTTGATGTCATAATATGCGGCTCCGATGTTTCGAAAAGAAAGCCGGACCCGGAGATATTCCTTACAGCGGCATCGAGGCTCGATCTGAAGCCCGAGGAATGTCTCGTGGCAGAGGACGCCATAAGCGGCGTTACCGCCGCAAAAAGAGCCGGCATGCTATGCTTTGCATTGACGACGACATTTTCGGAGCAGATGCTGAAAGACGCCGGAGCGGATATGACCGGAAGATCCGTGAGCGAGCTCAGCGGCATCTTATGCGGCAGATCGCCGCAGGACTGTAAAGGGATGATGTGATGCGTATACTGACAGGCACGGACATAACAGATACAGACAGGATAAAAAACGCTATTGAAAGAGCCGGCAGTTCTTTTAAAGAAAAGATATACACGGAAGCCGAGCGCGCATACTGTGAAAGCCGCGGCAGAGGTAAGTACGAAAGCTATGCCGCCCGCTTTGCGGCTAAGGAAGCGGTATCAAAAGCACTCGGTACAGGCATATCGGGAGGCATATCACTTTCCGAGATAGAAATAATAAACAACGGCAAAGGAAAGCCGTGCATATACATGCACGGCAACACTCTTAAGTATTACAATGAACAGATAAGAGGGATATCGATAGATATCAGTCTGTCCCATTCGTCCTCGGCCGCCGTCGCTTTTGTTGCCATCCTGGCCGAAGATCAGGTTGATTCCTTAAGGAGCAATGCGGCGGCCTTTGCCTGAGCCCGCTCTACGGCCATCTTATCTGCTATGCGGCGCACACCGTTTTCAGTGCTTTCTTCCTTAAGCTGCTGCATGGCGGCGACTCTGGCACATCTTTCATTCAGGGAGCGGCGTATGGAATTTATCCTGTCGTCCTGACCGCTGCCGTAGTTATAATCTATATCGGATATTCTCTCACGCATGGCGATGATCTCGCTTTGCGATCTGATCGCGGACAGCTCGCGAAGGCGGCTGTTCATTTCAGCCTCAAAACGCTTATAGCTGTCGCGCACTTTAAATGCTTCCGTTACGGCGCTGTCATGCAGACTTCTTTTTTCTTCCAGCTCGGCAGACAGCTGCTCCTCCTCCATAAAGAGCTCTGTCAGAAGCTTCTCGTCTCTTTCCTTTGCCGCCATATTGATCTTAATGCGCACATCGGAAAGCCTCAGCTCGGCCTCTTTCATGTCCATTCTCACCATTTCGGCCCATGTCTGTATATCGACCAGCTGTTTCTGAGCCTCTTTCCGGCTCTTTTGTATTTTCTGTTCGGCGTCGCTTATAAGAAGCTGCGGATTTTTCGCTTCTATCTTATCCGCAGTCTTACCTAAGAACCCCCTCAGCACCGCCCTGATCCTGCTTATGAATCCCATAGAATGATACCTCTGTGATTATCGCTTGAGTCATTCTATTCAGGCCGTGCTTAAAATATACTTGATCTTTATTATTATTGTGCGTTATCCTCTTCGGCGGTCTTATTTTCCTTCAGGAGATCGCGTATTTCTATAAGGAGCTTGTCCGTCGAGCTCATCTCGGGCTCGGCATCTGCCTCGGCCGCAGCTTCCTCTGCCGCTGCTTCCTGAGCATCCGTATCCACACCCTCCTTCTTAAGGAGAAGGTTCCTCGCCTCTTCGGCTTTTCTTCTTAACATGCCGAATATGCGTATCACCGTAAATATTGAAAAAGCTATGAGCAGAAAATCTATTATGTTCTGTATAAATGCACCGTATGTAACGGCATTCTCAGGCGTTATCACAGTCCCGTCGGCCGCTGTCTCCGCCTCGGTGAGTACGACCTTAAGATCCGATAAGCTCGTGCCGCCCGTAATGAGTCCTATCAAAGGTGTCACTATATCGCCTACCAATGATGTAACTATCTTACTGAAAGCGCCGCCTACTACAACGCCGACTGCCATGTCAACAACGTTGCCTCTTGTTATAAATGCCTTAAAATCACTTATAAACCTTTTCATAAATACCAGATCCTTCCTTTTTTATTTCTCTGCTGTATTTTATCACACACGCCGAGCATATGTAAACTACAATTGCAATATGCTCTTTGCAAGGTCGGTCAGCGCCTCTTTATCGTTCGGTACGCGTTCATCTATGACCGCATCAAGAAGCGTTGAAAGTATTTCACCCACGCGCTTTCCCTGAGGCACTCCGAGAGATATGATGTCATTGCCGTCCACGGACAGATCGGATATCCTTATGCATGCATTATCCCTTTCGATCCTCCCTATCATGTCTTTGATGACATAAATATCCTTTATGCGATCCTCCACCATAACGGGATTGTGCGCTATGCTGTCGGCCAATTCCACGTCCGCTATACGCGCCGCATTTTCAGGACCGAGCCGCCTCATGAGCCTCTTTACGGAAACGCTGTCCGGTGATGTCCTGTCATCGTGGTGTTTTACGAGCACAAAAACGTCGTTGATGACGCTAGACGGGAACCGGAGTCTCGAAAGAATTTTACGCGCCATATCCGCGCCGACGGCCGCATGTTCTTTAAAATGTCCCGTTCCGCTCTCATCCTCCGAATATGTATACGGCTTTCCTATATCGTGAAGGAGCACGGCCAGCCGCGTAGTGATATCCGGCGGCGTGTTGTCAAGCGCTGCCATCGTATGTTCGAAAACATCGTAAATATGCCACGGATTGTTCTGCCTGAAGCCCACGGAAGGCATGATCTCCGGCATGAACACTCCGAAAACATCTATATATTCGCGTATATACGCCGACGGCCTGCCGGATGTCAGTAATAAAGTGAGCTCCTGACTTATCCTTTCGGCAGATATCATTTTAAGAAGGTCTTTGCAGGAACGGATCGCGTCCGACGTCTCTTTTTCGATCGTGAAATCCAGCACCGCGGCAAAGCGTATGGCTCTCATTATTCTGAGCGCGTCCTCTTTAAAGCGCGTTTCCGGGTCCCCCACGCACCTTATCAGGCGCCTTTTTATGTCATATACGCCGCCGAAATGATCCGTGACATTCCCGTTTCTGTCCGCCGCCATGGCATTAACGGTAAAATCTCTTCTTGAAAGGTCGTCTCTGATATTTTTTACATATGATACCTCGGACGGTCTTCTGTGGTCGGTGTATGCGCCGTCGGCGCGAAATGTAGTTATTTCATACGGCCTGCCGTTTAATACAGCCGTCACCGTGCCGTGCTTAAGTCCCGTTTCAATTACCGCGAAGCCCGCATTTCTTATAATGTCAGCGCATATTTCAGGTTCTGCGCCCGTTGCTATATCGTAATCATGCGGTATCCTTCCCATCATTACATCGCGCACACAGCCCCCCACATAGTAAGCATCAAAGCCGCGGCTTGAAAGTATATCGATTATAGTATCGGCTCCCGGATCATAAATGCTGCATATCATATATCAAATCTGCCCTTTCTGCAGTCTGTGTGTATTTCGGCTCTGCCTAAAGACGCTTCCGTAACGGCTCTTGTTATATATTCCGAATCGTCTGACGCCGCAAGTATATGTATGACTATCCTGTCGCCGAAATCTTCATCCGCAAGCCTGAATTTTATGCCGCCGCCGTTCTGTGCTTCGGGAAAGCCCGAGCTTATGAGCCTCTTTACTGCATTATACGACTGATAATCCACTGTTATATACATATCGTCATACGTGACCTTCAGTACCGTACCCGCATCCGCACATGCGCCCGCGGCGGCTTTTCTGTATGCCCTTGTGAGGCCGCTCGCGCCGAGCAGTATGCCGCCGAAATATCTCACGACTACTATCACCGCATTCTGTATGTCTCCGCCCTCGAGCACGCCGAGCACGGGCACGCCGCCTGTGCCCTGCGGCTCTCCGTCGTCACTGTACCTGCACACAAAATTTGCATCTTTATCGCATATTCTGTATGCGAACACGTAATGCCGCGCTTTTTTATACTCCGACCGTATGCTCTTGATAAAATCGAGCGCTTCCTGTTCGTCCGCTACGGGGGAAGCGGCGCCTATAAAGCTCGACTTTTTTTCCTCGTATATGCTCCCGCCTCTTTTTGCGAGAGTTCTGATAACATCATTTTTCATATTTTTTGACTGCCGCGTAAAATTCATGCGGTATCCTGCCGCTCACATATATGCCGTCTTCGCAGTATTCCTCGGCGTCGACCGAACCGTTATCGTGAAGATATGACACGAGCGAAGCCTTATCGTACGGTAAAATGCATTCGAAGCTCCTGTCCGCGCGTACAAAATATTGCACGATCCCCTCTCTCAGCGCGTCAAGTCCTTCTCCCGTAAGAGCAGACGCGCTGAATACTTTGCCGTATCTCCGCCTTATGTCGGGCGATATCGAACGGGCGCCCTTATCGGTCTTATTGAGCACGAGATATGCGGGTTTTTCTCCGGCGCCTATTTCGGAAAGGATCTTCTCAACAGTATCAATGCACTCCTCGACATCGGGGTTGGATACATCTGCAACATGCAGTATGAGATCCGCCGTCGCCGCCTCCTCGAGAGTCGACTTAAAGGCCTCTACAAGATCATGCGGCAGCTTCCTTATAAAGCCTACGGTATCAATGAGCAGAAAATCTCTGCTCTCCGGCGTCACCAGCCTCCTTACCGATGTGTCGAGTGTCGCAAAGAGCTTGTCTTCGACGAGCACATCTGAATTGCACAGTGCATTTACAAGTGTGGATTTGCCGGCATTTGTATAACCTACTACCGAGACCACGGGGAGCAGCTTCCTTTTACGCTCCTTTCTCAGTACGCTGCGCCTTTCCTTTACCTCCCGAAGCTGCGCCTCGAGATAATTTATACGTCTCCTTATGTGCCTCCTGTCTGTTTCAAGCTGAGTCTCGCCGGGACCGCGCGTTCCTATCCCGCCTCCCAATCTCGACATGGACGTGCCCTGCCCCATGAGCCTCGGCAATCTGTATTTAAGCTGTGCGAGTTCGACCTGGAGTCTGCCCTCTCTTGAAACTGCGTGCGCCGCAAAAATGTCGAGAATGAGAGCCGTTCTGTCTATAACGCGGGCGCCCGTTATATTTTCAAGATTTCTTATCTGCGAGGCCGAGAGCTCATCGTCAAATATTATAAGATCCGCATCCAGCTCCTGCCTCTTCAGTGATATCTCCTTTGCAAGTCCGCTCCCTATATAAGTCCCCGGGTCGGGCATTTTTCTTCTCTGTGTAAAATACGCGGCCGTTTCAGCCCCGGCAGTGTCTGCCAGCTCTTTAAGCTCCGTGAGCTGTTCCTCCGACGTACCAACGGCATTTTCGTTTAATGTCACGCCCACGAGTATCGCCCGTTCCCTGTCTTTTGAATTTTCATACGAGGCCGCATGCGCGCCGGGCGCAGCCTTGTCAGTCTCGAGTATCTCGTTAAATATACTGTCTAAAAGGTACGCTTTCCTTAACGGAACGGCATCTTTTGTCTGTACATCCGTAAGAGCGCCGCTTCTGTCCCTTTTGAGTACCGAAACAGAAATACCCGTCACTGCGCGTCTTGAGACATCCACACCTATAACGGTCATGGCATCGTACCGCATGGATCTTAACGATCTTATATCGATCTCGGACGGCCTTACCGTACCGTTTGGATGTGTGTGGAGGCACCTTATGCCGGAAAGCCTCGATTCGCTCCTTCTTCCCTCGAGCTCAGGAAGGGGCACGCTCCTGTCATCTCCTATCGCTATCGCGGCAACGCGGTTCCGCCTGTCAAGGAACACGGCAGTCTCCTTATTCGTTTCACACGTGGACTCAGTCATCATATCCGTAACCTCGGAGGGCACAAGGCTTCCGGGAGAATATACGCCGCCTATAAATGTTTTCATATATTCTATGAGCGATGATCTTACAGATGAAATGTTTCCGTAGATTACTTTTTCTTCCGACATATGATAATCCTCTGTCAGTAAATTTTCCGTAAAATGTCAGAACAGTCTCCTTACCGTTCTTTCTATGCGTATTACATTATCGTCATTGAAAATATCGGGATGCTCACTTATGAGCGCGTCCGCGCACGCCGCTGTCACGGCGTGGTACGCAACAGGCACGCCTTTAAGTCTTGAAAGCTCATTCACAAGCCCCAGCCCGCGCATTACCGTTTCGGGCGTCGTATCGTCAAGAAGATTTGTATTCGCGACTATACCCGTACACGGAATGAGCGCGGCGGACTGTATCTCGTCAAATATACGCGATGCGAGCTCAATCGTTTTTGTAAAAGGCCTGTTGGGATTTATAACGAAATACTGCTCGTATCTGCTCCTTGAGAGTATGTCGTCGCTGTATCTCCCCACAGCCTTCGCGCCCAGATCGTCTCCTCCTATATCGAGCACCACATTGTATCCTTCATTGCCTATGAGCCCTCCCATAGCTCCAGTCAGCGCAGGTATGTCTACGTTCGTGTTCGCATAAAGGGGGATCTCTACTTTGATGCCTTTGCTCTCAAGCATTTCACGGGCGTCCGCCGATCTGAAAAAAGGATTTACTATATCAAGATCTATGAGCGCCGCATTTCCGTAAAGCTCATGGAGTCTGAGTGCAAAATTTACGGCTGTCTCTGTCTTTCCGCTGCCGTAGTGTCCTGTAAAGATGTATACTCCGTTCATGGCGCGACTTCCCTTCTTTTTTTTGCACTTCTGAATACAAAATATTTCTGACCGAAATAGCTCGCGGCGAAGAGAGGAAGATCGACGAATATCTTCGAGAGAAGCTTGCCCGCTTCCAAAGCATCCTCTATAAGCCTGCCGCCGAGAGAGCCGGCAGCAAGTATAGCGGCCCAAAGTATTATATATTTTACGAAAGTGCGGGCATTCATCCTGCCGAACACTACCTTCGCGTTCAGAAAATAATTAAATACACCGCTCGTGCATCGTGAT
Source organism: uncultured Clostridia bacterium (assembly GCA_947625435.1). GTDB lineage: Bacteria > Bacillota > Clostridia > UBA1212 > UBA1255 > Egerieisoma. Next base: position 12,992 of record CANQOI010000041.1, read on the forward strand.
ATCGCATACGCATATTCAAAACGCATATTTCTGCTCAGAATTAAAAAAAGTATATAGTCAAGGCAAAAAGAAATGATAGAAGAACATGCGAATTTGATTATCTGTGACAGTATGAGCAGCGAATCGCGAAACGGATGAAAATGCGAGCCTGAATTATTGTCGTAATATATCGTCTCGATCGGTATCTCCAGGTATCCGGCATCCCAGCCCTTTACAGAAAGGAGCATGTTCATTTCATACTCGTACCTGTTTCCCTTAACGCTCAGCATATTTTCAAAAAGCCAGGCGGGTACGGCTCTCAGACCTGTCTGTGTATCGTGTACGGACATTCCGGTGGCAGCTTTGAATATCCATCTCGTGACATTATTTCCTATTTTAGACTTTAACGGTATGTCGTCTCTGTCCCTGAAGCGCCCGCCGATTATGATGGACGGCTTGTCCGGATCATCAGATAACGACTCCGCAGCGGCTCTTACTACGCTTTTTATGGCGTCATAACTGTGCTGTCCGTCGCAGTCGGCGGTCACCGCATAATCAAATCCCGCGCCGTTTCCGTTAAGGCGTGTCAATTCCTCAAATCCCGTGCGCAGTGCTTTGCCCTTGCCCGCGTTTACGTCATGTCTGAGCACCGTACAGCCTGCATTTTCAGCCTGCGTAAAATACTGCTGCGACTCCGCAGCGCTTCCGTCGTCTATCACTATGACGGTCTCGCCGCCTTCCCTCAGCTGTCTCACAAATGACAGGAATCTGCTGTCAGGATTATATGCGGGTATTATCAGCGCGTATTTTATGTTCCCCGGGCTCTTATTCAAAGCTCATATCCCCCTTACAGTCAAAAAATTTGTATGTGACGAGCTTCCACTCTCCGTCCGAAAAGCCTGTATCTGCAAATGAAATGAGACGGCCGTCCTTTGTGTAGACCCGCGCTCTTCCCCCGTCCTTAAAATGTCCGCATCTCTCATCATACGCCGGTATCTTTATTGGGCTGCCGTTTATGAACGATCTTTCTTCGCGATCATCCGGCACGAACGAAGGTGCGTCTTTAAGCATATATTCTATACCGAAAAAGGCTTTTCCCGTCATATCGCGCCGCTCATCGCGGTTTTTTAAAACCTCCGAAAGCCTGTCCGGCGTAAGCGAATACGCCGCATCCATGAAGCCGTACCCGGTTCTCTCAAGCGCCGACATGCACGCCGGCACTCCGAGCTTTCTTCCGATATCTCTGAAAAGAGAACGTATATATGTCCCGCGCGAACATTTCACGAGAATGACAGCTTTGGGATATCCGTCTGCGTTTATATCATATGACTCGACTGATATGTCATATATGTGTATGCGCCTGCTCTTTATCTCAAACTGCTTCCCCTGTCTTGCGAGTCTGTACGCAGGGACACCGTTTATTTTGACGGCAGCATAATCGGGCGGCACCTGTTCTGTTTCGCCTTTAAATGTTTCAGCGCACTTTATTATACTCTCTTTTGTGATCGACTCAAGCTTTTCGTCGTTTTTGTCCGTATACGATACTGTGCTGCCCCATATATCGCACGTGTCGGTCTCCTTTCCGAATGTGATCTCGCCTTTATAAGTCTTATCCATTTCCAGGAACATATCGGCGCATTTTGTGGCTTTTCCGATGCACACCGGGAGTACTCCGGATGCTTCGGGGTCAAGCGTTCCCGCATGTCCGGCCTTTGAAGCCCCGGTCATCTTCCTCACTTTTGAAACACATGCAAAAGACGTCATCCCGGGCGGCTTGTATATATTGATCATGCCATCCATTTTATCGTTTCACCTATAACACGTTTTTTGAAATTCTCAAAGCTTTCATCATCATCTTTATAGGTAAGTCCGGCGGCTCTTTTGTGTCCGCCTCCTCCGAAAACGGCAGCTACGGATGCCACGTCGCATGTTTCGTCGCTGCGCATACTCAGTCTGTACCCGCCGGGCGGGTTCGGCTTTGCGAGTATGCCGACGCTCACATTCTCTATACATCTCAGAAAAGGCGCAAAGCTCTGTATCTGATCGTCATCGGCACCTGTTTCGGCCATATCGTCCTCGGTGATCACGAGGAACGCTATCCTGCCGTCCGCATAATATTCTATTTTGTCATATGCTAGCTTTCTGAGCGCTATCTCGGCCTTTGATATATTCTCATATATAGCGGAGTACTGCCACGACATATTGCCGGCCGTTTCTATGAGCTCGGCGGCAATCCTGTGTGTCGCTGCCGTCACATTCGAATATGCGAAGCATCCGGTATCCGTCAGTATGCCGGCATATATCGCCTCTGCTATCTTTTTGTAATATCCGATATTTTTGATGTCCGTTCCGCCGCCGGCGTGAAATGAGCAGAGTATGAATTCCCATATGCCTTCGGCCGTGGCGGCCCATGACGTGTCGCAAACGGTTATATCGGCAAAAGTATCATACGATATATGATGATCTATACGTATTTTATGCTCCGCGGAAAAGAAAATGCTGCTTCTGGAGCCCAGTCTCTTTACATCGCCCGTATCGATCGCAAAAGCGGCGTCACACACGGGTATATCGCCGTCAGAAGCGCGATTATCATTTATTACACTGAATAGTATATTATCAGGCAGCTCCGTATCGTAAATAAAGCTCAGATCGGCAGGAGGCGTTTCTTCGGACACTATATATATGTGTCTGTTTCCCGAGCACAGATAATATGCAAGCGCAAACGCGGATCCTATCGCGTCCCCGTCTGCGTGTATATGAGTGAGGATCAAAATATTCTTTGCCTCTCTTATTGCATTTTCGACTTGATACCAATCATGCATATTATTGTTCCCGGTTTGTAAGCTCATCTATCCTTTTTGTCATATATGAGCCGTATTCCAAAGAATCGTCCTGCACAAAATTGAGCTCAGGCAAAGTGCGTATTATCATTTTACGCCCTATCAGGCTGCGTATAAAGCCCTTAGTGGAACGGAGCACTTCTATGGCCGCTTCCTTTTCACTCTGTGAGCCGTATACGCTTATATATACCTTCGCGTACTTGAGATCCTTTGCAAGCTTGATGTTCGTAACGCTGGTCACGGTGGGAATGCGCGGATCCTTAAGCTCATTCTGTATTATATCGCTTATGACTCTGCGCATCTCAACCGCAATACGTTCAGTTCTGTCCATTTCTCTTTACCTCTTCCATTATATAGCATTCAATGACGTCGCCTTCCTTGATATCATTGAATTTTTCAAATGAAAGACCGCACTCAAAGCCCTGCTGTACCTCACGGACATCATCCTTGAACCGTTTGAGAGAAGCGAGCTTACCTTCAAATATGACTATTCCGTCACGGACTATACGGGCCTCACAGCTGCGCACTATTTTACCGTTTGTGACATACGAACCGGCTATCGTTCCCACTCCCGATACCCGGAAGGTCTGCCTTACCTCTGCATGACCTATCACATTTTCACGGAATTCCGGCTCGAGCATACCCGCCATGGCGGCTTTTATGTCATCTATCGCATCGTATATGACTCTGTAAAGCCTTATGTCCACGCCATCCGCCTCTGCGTGCTCCGCGACATTGGCTCCGGGCCTTACATTGAAGCCTATTATTATCGCGTTCGATACAGAGGCAAGCTGTACGTCCGATTCTGTGATCGCGCCCACGGCGCCGTGTATAGTCTTTACGCGTATTTCATCCGTGCTCAGCTTTTCAAGCGACTGCTTTACTGCCTCTACGCTGCCTACGACGTCGGCCTTTACTATCACATTAAGTTCCTTTACATTGCCCTCCTGTATCTGTGCAAAAAGGTCGTCAAGCGATATTTTTGCATGTGACTGCATGTTCTTCTCACGCTGTTCATTCTTACGCGTGTCAATAAGGTGCTTGGCCACACGTTCGTCTTTAACGGCATAGAACAGTTCTCCCGCTTCGGGAACCTCGGGAAGTCCGGTTATCTCGACAGGAGTCGAAGGAGTTGCTTTTTTGATAGCATTTCCTTTCTCGTCAGTCATCGTACGTATCCTTCCGAATGTCGTGCCCGACACTATAGCGTCTCCGGGCTTGAGCGTGCCTCTCTGTACGAGAAGTGTTGCCACAGGTCCTCTGTTCTTATCCAGCTTTGCCTCTATGATAGTACCCTTTGCCTGTCTTTCGGGACTTGCCTTAAGCTGGAGTATGTCTGCCGACAGCAGCACCGTTTCAAGGAGCAGATCTATATTTTCTCCCGTTTTTGCCGATACCGGAACAAAAGGAACATCTCCTCCCCACGCTTCGGCAACTATCTCGTGCTCTGCGAGCTCCTGCATCACTCTTTCTACGTTTGCTCCCGGTTTATCTATCTTGTTCACGGCCACTACGACAGAAACATTTGCGGCTTTTGCATGGTTAATGGCTTCCACCGTCTGAGGCATGACGCCGTCATCCGCGGCTACGACAAGTATGGCGACATCGGTGACCTGAGCGCCCCTTGCTCTCATGGCGGTAAAAGCTTCGTGTCCCGGAGTGTCAAGGAATGTTATCTTGCGGTCGTTTATCCTTACCATATAGGCGCCTATGTGCTGCGTTATGCCGCCTGCCTCACCTGATGTGACGCTCGTTTTCCTTATCGCGTCAAGGAGCGATGTCTTACCGTGGTCCACGTGACCCATTACGACCACAACAGGCGGTCTTTCGACTGCCGTCTCATCGATCTCCTCGTCCACATCGTCCTCAAAGAGAATGTCTTCATCGGTAACGACTACTTCCTGCTCAGCGGTTATATTGAATTCATTCGCTATGAGAGCAGCCGTATCGAAATCGATCACCTGATTCTGATTGGCCATTACTCCCATGAGCATGAGCTTCTTTATGACTTCGGCAGATGTCTTCTTTATCCTTTCCGAGAAATCCTTGACCGTGAGCGATTCGGGAAGAGTCACATTAGTCAGAACAGATATAACGGGCTGAGTTTTCTGATTGGCAGCCACGAATTCCCGGGCCTTCTTCATCATATCTTTCCTGGCTTTGGAGCTCTTCTTGGGTGCGTCGCGGTCAACATCATACGAAACTTTATAATCGTCATTGTATATTTCCGAAACGCCTATCTTCTCTCCCACGAGTCTTCTTGCTTCTTTATATTTGTCTTTTTGCGTGTTTTGTATGCCTCTCGAGGAATCTTTTCTTCCCTCTTTGTCTTTCCTTGAAAATCTGTCGGCGTCGCGTTCAAGCTGTTTGCCGCTCATTTTACCGGCATAATCCCGTTTTGTCTCCTGGGTCGCTATCGACGGATCTACGGAGGGTATGTGGGGAGTCGGCGTTTTCTTGAACGGCTCGCGTTCCTTCCTCTCTTTATCCCTGTCCCTGGCATCTCTTGGCTGAGGCGTCGGACGGTCTTTTGCTTCACGCTCTTTCGCACGTGCCGCCGGTTCCTTCCTCTGTGTCGGAATGATTATTTCCTCGCAGGGCGTTTCATCTTCTTCAAGCTCTATGTTTATGACCTCTGAATACTCGTATGTGCGGAATACAAACGGTTTTTTCTGTGCGGGAGCCTCGACAGTGCCTTCATTTTCGGCAGCATGATCGCTGTCCGTCTTTTCGCCGGAAATCTCTTTGCTTTTTTCTTCCTTTTTGTAAAGTTCGGCGCTCTTTTCGGCTTTTTCGGTATTTTCCGGTGAAATATGCTCGTCGGGCTTGGCGATCTCGGCTTTTTTGACGCGTTTTACACGTCTTACCGTAGGCTCTGCAGCGTGATCATGCTCCTCCGGGGCGGGAGCGGCATCGTTCTTTTCCTGCTGCTTTGTCTCGGATTCCCGTCTGTCCGCCGCGCCGTAGGCTTCATATATGTCATCAAGCGATTCGCTCCTCACTTCAAACCCGGACCTCAGACCCGAGCCGGCCTCACGGCTCTGACGCGCTTTCTTTCCCTGGGGATTTTTGCCGGGCTGCGATTTCTGCTGCGGCGCCTGTTCATCCGCGCTGTTGTCCACAATGATCCTTCTGACTATCACTCCGGAAGAGCGCCCCTGATTTGCCTGCGTTATCTTAGCTGCGGCAATATCATTCTCTGCGGTTTCCCCTGCGGGCTTATCAGCTTTAAAACCTGTATGGTCATAAAATCTCTGCAGCTCCTCTTCGCTCAGAACACTCATGTTACTCTTGCCCGTGATACCCGTTTCCTCGAGTATCTCCAGTACTCTTTTGCTCGTGGATTTAAGCTGTTTTGCAAGTTCATGCACCCGTATTTTTTTATCCAATAGCGCCACCTCCATTTATGCTGCCGTCCGTTTTGTTGATACTGTCAAACTGCTCCTTCAGCGCCTCATATGTGCCCGCACTGACATCCGTTTCAAATTCCCTGCTCAATTTGTTGCTTTTTATCATTTTTTCGAAGCAGATCGCGTTATTGCACAAATAAGCGCCTCTGCCGTTCATTTTACCGCTCAGATCGATCGTGATTCCGTTATCACTGTGTACTATACGTATAAGATCCTTCTTTGGTTTCGACTCATAGCACGCTACGCATCTTCGCATAGGTATCTTTTTCTGCTTCAAAACTGCCTCTCTTTCTTTATGTTACAATGTCACAGCAGATCGGGGTCAAATTCTCCGTTCTCATCGTACGGATTTATCTCCTCATCCGTGCTGTATGATCTTTCGGAACCGTCGCCGATCACATCCGCGTCGCTGAACAGCTCCTCTTCCACGCTGGCACGCACCTGAGACTCACTCTTTATGTCTATCTTCCAGCCCGTGAGCTTAGCCGCAAGGCGTACGTTCTGGCCTTCGCGCCCTATCGCCAGCGACAGCTGACTGTCCGGCACTATCGCCGTTGCCGACTTGTCTTCTTCGTTAATAAATACTCTGAGAGCTTTCGCGGGGCTCAGGCTGCTCGCTATGAGGTCATCTGCATACGGGCTCCATTTTATTATATCTATCCTCTCACCGCGCAGCTCGTCTACTATGACCTGTACCCTGAGTCCTTTCTGTCCGACGCACGCGCCTACGGGCTCGATATTTTCATCGCGCGAATACACCGATATTTTTGTGCGCGATCCGGGCTCGCGTGCGATATTCATTATCTCGACTATGCCGTCGTGTATTTCAGGCACTTCAAGCTCGAAAAGACGTTTCACCAGATTGGGATGGCTCCGCGATATCATAACACACGGTTCCTTGCTCTTATACCCCTTATCTCTTACTTCAAGAACATACGCCTTGATCCTGTCGTACACTTTGTATTGCTCAGACTCGACCTGCTCCGCAGGGAGCAGTATGCCTTCTATCTGTCCGAGATCGACGTGTATTATCTTCTCTTTCTTTCCGTCTCTTCCTTCGCGCATCTCAATACGCTGTATCGTTCCCGTTACCACATCTTTTTCTTTGGCTCTGAACTGATCGTATACGCGCGTGCGCTCTTCTTCGCGTATTTTCTGTATTATTATCTGTTTTGCTTTCTGAGCCGCGAGTCTTCCGAAATTGCGCGGCGTTATCTCAAATTCGGCTATATCCCCTATCTCAAATTCAGGATCGATCTTACGCGCTTCTTCAAGGGACAGCTCGGCGGAATCGTTCTCCACCTTCTCGACTACTTCCTTCTGCGCATATATTTTTATGTCTCCGTTTTCGCGGTTAAACTCCACTCTCGTGTTGCATTCCGTTTCGGATTTACTGTACGAAGCGTTAAGTGCTTCTTCAATGGCAGAAATTATCACTTCTTTATCTATTCCCTTATCCTTTTCGAGCTCATCGAGAGCATACAGCAGTTCAGCACTCATTTTTTTGTAAATACCTCCATAGTCATCATTATCTTTAAAACATTCAGTCCCATATTATGGTCCTCTTAACGAGCGACACGTCGCTTTCTTTAAAATGCCGCTCTTCCCCGTCAGCGGTGATCGTTATCATACCGCCGTCGCGCCCCGCAAGCTTTCCCGTGAACACCTTGGTCCTGTCTATCGGCGCGTACAGATGAACCTCAACATCTTCCCCGAGGTGACGTCTGTAATCGGCATCGGTCTTCAAAGGCCTGTCTATGCCGGGTGAAGACACCTCGAAAATGTACTTTCCCTTCACGGGATCCTTCTCATCAAGTATATCGTTCAGCGCCTCGCTCACGAGCTGACAGTCGTCGAGAGTAACGCCTCCGCGTTTATCTATAAAAATTCTCAGATACCAATCGGGACCTTCCTTAACGTATTCAACATCGATAAGTTCTATGCCGGCATTCAGACTTTCTATAACAGGCTCCGCTATTTCTCTCACGGTATCTGTCACCTTCATTAAACAAAGCACCTCCTCAGCAAAAATCCGCCTGTAAAATGAAAGAGTGGGCAGACCCACTCTTTGCGCTTAAAACATCAAATTGCTGTATAATTATAGTAATATATTTATACTATGTCAAGCGTCACATTTGCTTTTTTTGCGTTTTTTTGCGTTTTTTGCGTTTGATCTCCGCATCCATATATACCGGGCAATGGTCGGAAGAATCAAGGACCGCCTGCTGCGTCAGAACGTTGAGCGATCTTACCGCAAGCTTTTCCTGCCCGAATATTATCATATGATCGGGCGTTTGACAGTTGAATAAGAGAAAAAGTCGTTTCAGGCCTGGAGGGACCTGAAATTTTTTGTCAAATTTTTTAAAATATATAGTGCTATATCGTACTAAATGTGGTATAATACTACAG
>CANQOI010000042.1 GCA_947625435.1 uncultured Clostridia bacterium
TAAAGCGGATTAAGAATGATCTTTCCGTTTTCGTATCCTACGACTTCTGTAATCTCCATTGTTTTTCTGGATTTATCTCTGAGCCTGGAAAGATGAATAATAATATCCACCGCAGAAGCAATTTGTTGACGGATCGCTTCCAAAGGAAGTCCGGCGGCTCCTTGAAGCACCATCGTCTCTAAACGGCTGAGCATATCTTCGGTTGAATTTGCATGACCGGTTGACAATGAACCATCGTGACCGGTGTTCATGGCCTGTAACATATCGAGAGCCTCGCCGCCACGCACCTCACCGACCACGATTCTTTCCGGTCTCATACGAAGCGATGATTTAATCAAATCACGAATCGTAATTTGTCCGGCACCGGACGCATTTGCATTCCTTGTTTCCATACTGACTAAGTTATCTATGCCGGTTATCTGCAATTCGGCAGAGTCCTCAATCGTGATAACACGTTCGTCCTTTGGAATGTAGTTGGAAAGTGCATTTAGAAAAGTTGTTTTGCCCGAACCTGTACCGCCGCTGATAAAAATATTGTATTTTGCTTTTACCAGCAGTTCCAACTTGGATGCAATTTCTTTAGTAATGGACCCGTATTGGATCAATCGCTCTATGGTCATTGGCGTTTTTGAGAACTTACGAATTGTCAATGTGGGACCGCACAATGCAATAGGCGGTAGCACAACATTGACACGGGAGCCATCAGGTAGGCGGGTATCGCAAATGGGATTTGCCTGATTCACTTCGCGACCTGCAAGCCCCACAATACGTTGAATCACATCTTCCAGCCTGCGTTGACTTTCAAATTTTTTATCCAGTTTGAAAAGGCGACCATTTTGCTCGATAAATATATTATCCGGGCCATTGATCATAACTTCTGTGATTGTATCATCTTTAATGATAGAATCCAACAGACCAAATCCTCTGATTGAACTGTATACCTGTTCAACAACAGAAACTCTTTGGTCAATGGGACAGTATGCTGAGCCTATTTTTTGAGCAACAATTTCCTCGACTTTTTCCTGCAACTCTTCGTCGCTGATCGAATTAAGAGGCAGGTTCTCAGCAACATATTTTTTTACATCGATTATAAGCTGTTGTTGCTGTGCTGAAGTCATTATAAGTCACCTCATATCGATCAAAAGATCTTATCAAATATATCTAATTTGCTTAACTGTCCCAACACTTGTCTAATGGTTGCATGCTCGTATCTCGGTGCCCCGCCGATATTCATTATCCCAATATTTTCAATAATTCGACTGGTTTTGTTGCTGAATTTGTTGTAAACCAAACATAATCTGTTTGTCAGTGGGGCGTCGCTATCCTGTTCCAACACGGAAAAAGCAGCACAAGCCTGTTGTATTTTTTGATTAGATATCTCTGAACCGTCACCAACCCAAACAATTTTGTGAACATTCCGAAATAGGTTTAACTCCTTGCTGTCTAGTGTAAAATCAGCATCTATCACAATATAATCGTATGATCCTAATAAATTAAGTTCAGATAATAAATGAACTCTATCATCGGCCGAAAGTTCATACATATCCAATGCTACTTTGGGCTGTGAGTAGAAATATACGCCACATTTATCTTGCTTTACACAACTTTCCAATTTTAATGGTAGGTTAATTTTTTTACTTTTTAACGCAAAAACTATATCACTCATATCAAATTGTCCTTCTCCGGAGAAGAAAATGTCTGATGAGCAGATTTTTTCAAGGTTCAAATAGAGCGTTTTTTTATTTTTTGCAGTGTAATGTATTGCTGCCGCTGCCGCCATGGATGACGCACCTGCTCCGCAACCGATAGAAATAAATGCAACAATTTTTGTATGATCATCACCGAGTTTTAGTCCGGACACTTTTCCAACATGCTCGGAATATATGCTTAATATCTGTTTATAAATCAAATCTGCTTTTTGATACTTACATATGGCACGCTGGTCATTGACTCGGTCGACGTCAGTCGAATCAACAAAATATGCAAATCCGCATTTTTTAGGTAAAGTTTCCACATCAATGGCAAAGGAATCGCTTGCTATCAATACATCAATTCTGGCGGATTCCAATGTTGAAAATGCGATTTTAGAATCAGTGAAGGAGTATATTTCTAACTTATCAGCATACTTTGTATTGAATGCAGTAACGATTCTATGTAAATAATTTTGATCGCTTTCCAAAATAGCAAGTTTAATTCTCATTTATCTCACCTTTCTCGACATATGAAATCATCAAAAAAAGAAAGTCTCTATTTCATTAAGCGTAATTGAAGTCAAAATAATATATTTACGCAATAATATCATTGTAAACCTTGCGTAGAACAACTTATTCTTAACGAAGCGACAAATATTTGCAGCTTGTAACCACGTTTTTCATAAACACATGACCACTTTTGTGACCACTTACAGAGTTATACTTTACGAGTAGTTTGAAGCATTTCAAGTTGTTCTCTCTTTCGCTCCATAGAAGAATGAACGTATGTATTTAATGTGATACCTACATTTGAATGACCTAACAGTTCACTTAGGGATTTAACGTCCATACCTGCTTCAATACATCTGGTGGCAAACGTATGCCTAAGTACATGATAATTCACCTGCTGAATACCGCATTGTTTTAGAAGTCGATGAAATCGGTATTCGTATGTCCTTGGACTGACAAAATCAGATGATTCAGATATAACATATTCATTGGAATAGGATGTTCTAAACTCAGTCAGATGAGGCAACAACACAGATGAGATTGGAATGTCACGTACAGATGAAGCCGTTTTTGGTGAATCCAATATAAGCTGTGTTGTAGCTTTATGTGTAATGTCTGCGCATCGAACACGGGCTATCGTATGCCTGATACGTATGACTAAATTGTTTAAGTCAATATCGTTCCATGTAAGAGCACAAACTTCGCCAATTCTGAGACCGGCATACAAAGTAATTAATACACCGAGACCAATTGCATCACCGTTAGAGAGAATATAGCTTTCAAGATGTGTCTGCTCTTCTTTTGTAAGGATTTGCAATTCTTTTTTTACAAGTGAAGGTTTGTATATTGTAGATTTAAGGGGATCACAATATTCCTCATTTGATGCAAATTGTATGGCTGACTGAATAATAAAAGCCATTGTCCTCACGTAAGACGGCGACAATCCTCCGCCTTTTTTGATTCGTCCATTTGTCAGCTGACGTTCAAGAAAAGAGTTGATGATTACAGAGTTGATATCGGAAAGATTCAATTCTCCCAGTTCAGGGACTATATGATTTTCTATTATCATTCTGTATTTGTGTTCTGTTGCGCCTTTTTGCCTAAGCCGATTGTAACGGAGCCATAGCTGCAATAGTTCCGTGAATGTTCTCTCATTTGTTTTACGCTTAGCAGTCATTCCACTTGAGTAAGCCGCCAATAATTTTTCTGTTACCTCATCTCGTGTTTTACCGTAAACTGAACAAAATTTCGTATTACCGTTTTCATACTGACCGATCTTGTACCGTCCCTCCCATCGGCCATCTGCCCTTTTGTGAATGTTTAACCCTTTTTTTGACATAATTATTTCTCCTCTCGCAGATTTCGCGGTTGCACATCGCTTGACTCTATGATAGAATGAATTTCGACGTGATTCGACAAAATCTGTATCATCGCTTGGCGTGTGCGGCCGGAGTCGAGGACATAGTTAGTGTATGTTTATTTGAGGAATCGTACTTCTCAGTGCAGCGAAGCTTTGCTTTTGACCACTTTGCTGACCATAATACGATTCTCCATATGATAGATTCTTGATCTTTTTTTCGAAAAACAGTATGGTTTATTGATTTCCGTTATGAATTTTATCTGTTTTTTTGAAGAAATGTTGTGCTTTTTACAGTAATGTCAGTAACATTTGGCGCATAAAAAGACGTTAAGAATAAGTTGTTCTACGCAAAAACAAGGGCGGTGTAAACGGGGAAATATATATATTTCCCCGTTTACACCGCCTTTAATTTTATTTCATATTATGTGTTTTTATCAAATTGCTATCAGCTGTGATAACAACTTTATCCTTCAGTAAAAGCAATATCTTCCCGCATAAATGATCCCGACGCTCCTCAGTCATATATCTTCAGTGCGGAGGCACGCACGCCGGCGCGCAGCATAGCGCGCAGATCGTCGCAGCTGCCGTTTGTAAAGCCGTTCTTGTCGAGTATATAAGCCTGCATTTTCGTGATGTATATATAAAAGCAGTCCTTTGTCTCGTATATCTTGTATACGGACTTATATTTTACGTGTGAATTCTCCTTATAATGGTCGGACAGAGACGCAATGCTGAAGCCGTCGTATGAAAATGTATAATTATAAGATGCGCCCAGTCTCGCAGACATCCTCACGGCGCGGCGAAGGCTGAAATGCATCACGACAGGCACCGCAGGTATGACCACCGCAAGGAATGCGAGCTCAATATACGCTTCCGGGTTCCAGCCGTATTCGGTAAGCGATGAAATAAACAGCCACAAAATAACACCGCAGCACAAAAATATGAAAAACCAAAGGCCCCTTTTTTGCCTCATGTGAAAATACTGCAGATTCAAAAGCTTCCTGTAACTGTAATCCGTACGAACCGATGCTTCCATACGGTACTTCCTTTCATTATTTTATTGCCGCGCCTCAATCGGGGCATATGCTATCATACAGCATACGAACGTGTCAAGCACTGTTTTACGGCTCGGAAGCATGTTCGGAAGCGGGAGCCGATACGGCATCTTTCATCTCACGCACGAACCTGCCAATATGCGCGGGAGCGTCCTTCCCGTATTTTTCAAGCAGCTTTATTATGGCGGAGCCCACTATCACGCCGTCGGCGTACCCGGACATTTTACGCGCCTGTTCGCACGTTGAGATACCGAAGCCGATCGCACACGGAACTGATGTATTTTCCCTCACAACAGACACCATAGAAGCTATGTCCGTATCAATTTCACCGCGCACACCGGTGACGCCGAGACTTGAAACGATATAGAGAAAGCCCTCCGCTTCCCTTGCGATCATGCCTATGCGTCCCGCGGATGTAGGCGCTATGAGCGAAATGAGCGCCACTCCGTATTTGCGGCACACAGGCATGAATTCGTCCTTCTCTTCAAAAGGAAGGTCCGGCAGTATGATGCCGTCTATGCCCTTTTCGCGGCAGAGCGACATAAAACGTTCCGGTCCGTATGAAAATACGACATTCGAATATGTCATGAAAACCAGCGGTATGCTCACGCGCTTTCTTATCTCTCCCACAAGCTCAAACACTTTGTCTGTCGTTATGCCGCCCGCAAGAGCGCGCACGTTGGCGCCCTGTATCACAGGTCCCTCGGCCGTCGGATCCGAGAACGGTATGCCGAGCTCTATTATGTCAGCACCGTTTTCAGCCGCGGCGCATACGGCCCCGAGCGTCGTTTCCGTGTCGGGATCCCCGCATGTTATAAAAGCTATAAACGCCTTTCCGCCTTCAAACGCCTTTTTTATTCCGTCACTCATATATATCCTCTCCTCTGTATCTGGCTATCGCCGCGCAGTCCTTGTCTCCCCGTCCCGAAAGCGTGACAATGAATATTTTACCGGCGGCATTCGGCGCCTCTTTAATGGCGTACGCCAACGCATGAGCCGACTCGATGGCGGGGATTATGCCCTCCGTGCGTGAAATGTACTCAAAAGCGTCCACCGCCTCGTCGTCCGTAACGGGCACGTATTCGGCGCGCCCTATATCGTGAAGATACGCATGCTCCGGCCCCACTCCGGGATAGTCGAGCCCTGCCGATATCGAGTAAACGGGCGCTATCTGTCCGAACTCATCCTGACAAAAATATGACTTCATCCCGTGAAATATCCCGGTCCTGCCCGTATTCACGGTAGCCGCCGTTTCAAACGTGTCCACTCCCCTGCCCGCGGCCTCGCAGCCTATAAGGCGCACGTCCTTGTCATTTATAAAATTGTAAAAGCTGCCTATGGCATTTGAGCCGCCGCCCACACACGCTATTACGGCATCGGGCAGCCTGCCTTCTTTACTTAGTATCTGCTCTCTCGCCTCGCGCGATATCACTGACTGAAAATCCCTCACTATCGTAGGGAACGGGTGCGGCCCCATCACGGAGCCCAGGCAGTAATGCGTGTCGCTTATACGCGACGTCCATTCTCGCATTGCTTCTGATACCGCGTCTTTAAGGGTAGCAGTGCCCGAATCCACCGGCACCACCTTCGCTCCCAGCAGCTTCATCCTGTAAACATTGAGCGCCTGCCGCTTAGTGTCCTCTCTTCCCATGAATATGACGCATTCCATATCCATGAGTGCGGCAGCCGTGGCCGTTGCCACTCCGTGCTGTCCGGCGCCCGTTTCGGCAATGAGCCGCGTCTTTCCCATTTTTTTTGCAAGAAGTGCCTGGCCGAGCACATTGTTTATCTTATGCGAGCCCGTGTGGTTCATGTCCTCACGCTTCAGATATATCCTGGCGCCGCCCAACTTTTCGGACATCTTGGCCGCAAAATAGAGCTCCGAAGGGCGGCCCGCGTAATCATTGAGAAGAGCCGTGAGCTCCCTCCTGAAATCCGCATCGTTTTTATAATGCCCGTACGCCTCTTCGAGCTCGAGCACCGCATTCATAAGTGTCTCGGGTATATACTGTCCGCCGTATATACCGAACCGTCCCTTTTTGTTGTTTTTTTCACTCATAATAAAATCTCCTTTACAGCTTTCACCGCTTTCATGAAAGCGCGCATTTTATCCGGATCCTTCACACCGTCTGTTTCAATCCCCGAGCTTACGTCCACCGCATACGGCGCGCATGACATGACAGCTTCGCGTACATTTTGCGCGTCCAGACCGCCCGCAAGGAAGAAAGGCCTGTCAATTCCTGCCGCTTTACTCCAGTCAAATACGCATCCCGTACCGCCTTCGCCCCCGGAGGCGGAATCGATCAGCACATAATCCGCAGAGCAGCGCCTCACTTCCTCTTCAAAACCGGGCACGCCGGTGTCAAACGCCTTTATGATCGGCTTATCGGTAAAACTCCTCAGCTTTTTTATATACTCTTCGTCCTCGCATCCGTGTAGCTGCGCCGCGTCCGCCGTACCGTCATTAAGGAGTACGGCCACATTTTCCGGGGACTCATTTACAAATACGCCCACCGTTCTGATACCGGGATCCAGCGCGCCCGTTCCGGGATCCCGGCCGTACCGCAGGCGGCGCGCCTTCTCGGGCGTAATGTATCTCCTGCTCTTTTTAGCGAAAACAAAGCCTATATAATCCGGCCTGACCTCGTTTACAATGACTATGTCCTCATGCCTTGTTATACCGCAGAATTTGACCGCCGCAGTCATGATCCGTACCTCAGTTCGTGGAGCTTTGCCTTCCTGTCCCGCGCCTTCATGAGAGTCTCCCCCACGAGCACCGCGTCAGCGCCCGTATTTTCCAGTATCCGTACGTCTTCACGGCAGGACACTCCGCTTTCGGCCACGAAAATGACATTATCCGGCACTATGCGTCTCAGACGTATGCTGTTTTCCGTATCTACCGTAAAATCTCTCAGGTTCCTGTTATTTACGCCTATGACGCGCGCGCCGGCTTCGAGAGCGCGGCGGACCTCCGTTTCGTCGTGGGTCTCCGTAAGGGCCGTCATCCCGAGAGTATCGCATATCTCCGTAAATTCTCTTATCTGCCTGTCCGTGAGAAGAGAGCATATGAGAAGCACTGCGGAGGCTCCCAACAGCCTTGCCTCATATATCATATATTCGTCAACCGTGAAATCCTTTCTTAAGCACGGCACGCCCACGCTCTGCGATATGCCGTAAAGGTGTGCGGCGCTTCCCATGAACCACGAGGGCTCCGTGAGCACTGAAATGCAGTCGGCTCCGGCCGCCTCGTACTCCACGGCAGTCTCAAGCCACCTGTAATCCGGCTCTATTATGCCCTTAGAAGGCGAAGCCTTCTTGCATTCGCATATAAAAGACATGCCCTTCCGCGAAAGCGCCTTTTCAAAAGCAAAATCCCGCGATGTGTCCGAACGGGCAAGCTTTAAGGCTCTCTCTTTTATGATCTCAACGGGACATACGGCTTTGGCAGCCTCTGCTCTCGCATGCGCGCCCTCTGCCAGCGCTTTTAATATATTCTCCATAACATTCACACGTCCACACGTCGCTCATTTTATTTTCTCATGCCTGCCATACCTGCGGAAACGGATATGAATTCCGTAAGCTTGTCAAACGCCCGGCCGGAATCTATGATCTCTCCCGCAAGCTTTATACCCTCCGCGACAGAATCCGCCTTATTACCTATATACAGCGAAGCTCCCGCATTCATGAGCACGGCGTTCCTTTTCGGGCCCTTATCCCCGCGGAGCACCGCCCGCGTTATATCTGCATTTTCCTCCGGCGTGCCGCCTTTGAGCTCCTCTTTTCTGCATCTTTCAAAGCCGAAATCCTCGGGCTTTATTTCATAGCTCCTTATATCGCCGTTTCTGAACTCACATATATGCGTAGGAGCGGACATTGATATCTCGTCCAGTCTGTCAAGACCGTATACCACCATGCCGCGCTTTACTCCGAGATTCATGAGCACATTTGCAAGAGGCTCCGTAAGAGATATATCATACACTCCCAGGAGCTGTATGTCCGGGCCCGCGGGATTTGTAAGGGGCCCCAATATATTGAATACCGTGCGTATGCCCAGCTCTTTGCGTATAGGCCCCACATATTTCATGGATGTGTGATATTTCTGCGCGAAAAAGAAGCACATTCCCGCCTTGTCAAGGAGCATCGCGCAATCCTCCGGGGACAGGTCTATATTCACGCCCAGCTTTTCAAGGCAGTCGGCCGCGCCGCTTTTTGACGAAGCGGCTCTGTTCCCGTGCTTTGCCACCTTCATTCCTGCGGCGGCGGCCACAAAAGCCGATGTGGTTGAAATATTAAAGCTGTCGGAGCCGTCTCCGCCGGTGCCCACTATCTCAAAAAGCTCATCCGCATCATTTTTTCTTTTATACGGAACTTTTAATGCGTGTTCGCGCATCGCCTGCGCGCAGCCCGCTATCTCGTCTACCGTTTCGGACTTTGTGCTCTTTGTGGAAAGCGCGGCGAGGAAGGCCGCATTCTGCACGGCGGTCGTGTTGCCGTCCATTATCTCATTCATTACCTGATATGCTTCCTCATAAGTAAGGTCTTTTTTGTCAACGATCTTAATGATTGCTTCTTTTATCATGTTCATAAACTCCTTATAAAATTTTCAAGCATTTTACTCCCGCAGGGCGTGAGTATCGATTCCGGATGGAACTGCACTCCGTATATAGGATATTTTACATGTCTCACCGCCATGATCTCACCGTCGTCCGCGCGCGCCGTCACTTTAAGGCACACGGGCAGGGTGCTTTCATCGGCCGCCAGCGAATGGTACCGTCCGACCGGCGTTTTGTTTTCTATGTCTTTGAATATGACCCCGGGCTCATATATGTCTATGAGCGACTGCTTGCCGTGCATGAGGCGGCTCGCATATGTGATACGTGCGCCGTACGCCTCACATATGGCCTGATGGCCGAGGCATACGCCGAGGGTAGGTATCTTACGCGACACGGTGCGCGCGATCTCCACTATGATACCGGCGTTTTCGGGTCTTCCCGGGCCCGGCGATATTATTATCTTGTCCGGCGCCATGGCTTCTATCTCGCTCACGCTCATCTCGTCGTTCCTTATCACGCGTATCCCGGGCTCTATCGCCCCCACCATCTGGAAAAGGTTATATGAAAAGCTGTCGTAATTGTCTATGAGCAATACCATCAAAGCGCCTCCTCTTCAGCCATTCCCGCATCTTTAAGAGCGTTCATGACGGCGGCGGCTTTGTTTATGCACTCTTCGTACTCCTTTTCGGGCACGGAATCCGCCACTATGCCGGCGCCGCTCCTCACGAACACCTTTCCGTTTTTCTTATAAGCTATGCGTATGGCTATGCACATGTCGAGATTACCCGTAAAATCTATATAGCCCACCGCTCCGCCGTATATGCCGCGTTTGCTGTTCTCGAGCTCCCCTATGAGCCTGCATGCCATTATCTTGGGGGCTCCCGAGAGCGTTCCCGCGGGAAGTACCGCATTTACGGCGTCAAGCGCGTCATATTTGCCGTCTATCTCTCCGGATACGGTGGAGCCTATGTGCATCACATGGGAATATCTCTCTATATTGTGGTATTTTGTGACTTTGACACTGCCGAAACGGCTTATTTTACCGAGATCGTTCCGCCCCAGGTCAACGAGCATATTGTGCTCGGCGAGCTCCTTTTCATCCGAGAGCAGCTCCCTTTCAAGCCTTATGTCCTCCTCATCGGTCTTTCCGCGCGGCCTTGTGCCCGCCAGCGGGAATGTGTGTAATATCCCGTTTTCAAGCTTAACGAGTGTTTCGGGCGACGCTCCCGCCACTTCAACGTCTGTACCGGACAGGTAAAACATATACGGCGACGGGTTTATCGTCCTGAGCAACCTGTACGTATCGAGAAGGCTGCCTTCAAATGGCGCGCTCAGGCAATTCGACAGGACTATCTGGAAAATATCCCCTTCATGTATGTGCCATTTTGCTTTTTCCACCATGCGGCAGTATTCCTGTCTGTTAAAAAGAGGCGTAACGCTGCCGGTGATCCGTCCTCCGCATTCCTTCTTGCCTGCCGTGCCTCCGCTCCTGAGAAGATCTGCCAGGCGTTTCAGCTCAAGGCACGCGGCGTTGTAGGCATTTTCGATGCTGCCTTGCAGCGTATCGATGCGCATGTTCACAATGAGTATTATTTTCTGTTTAACGTTGTCAAATGCAATGACCTTATCGAAAAGCATAAGATCCATGTCTCTGAATTCTTCCGTATCAACGGTACCGACTTTAGCGGACGGCTCCTTGTAAAACATATGATCGTACGAAAAATATCCCACAAGTCCTCCCGTAAATGACGGCAGGCGGTCAAAATGCGGACTTTTATATTCATTCAGCACTTTTCTCACATATTTTGTAGGATCGTCCGTATAAAATGTTTCGCCGCCTATCTTCATCTCGCCGCTTCTGCATGTTATCTCAAGCGTGGGATCAAATCCGAGGAATGTATATCTCCCCCATTTCTCACGCTCCTCGACGGATTCGAGCACAAAGCAGTGCTCCGACACGTTCTGTAAAATACGCAGCGCCTGTATCGGAGTGCATATGTCCGAAAGTATCTCGCAGCTTACGGGTATTATGCTGTACTTATCGGCATATTCCTTCTGAGTGACAAATCGCTCGACTGTTTCAATATCCGGGAAAATGTTCACTTTAATCTCCTTCCTTTCCTGTTCTGCATTAGTGAAGCCTGTGACAACGGTCTCTCGGGAGATATATAAAAAAATCCCTGACAGACTCATATATTGCTCAATGCTTCTGTCAAGGACGAATAAGATCACACATTATCCGCGATGCCACCTTGATTCGCGGTGTTTAAAGCCGCGCTCTCTGCAGGATACGTTCATATCCCCGGCAACTTACGTATGCCTCCACGTTGCAGAATACTCGGCAGTATACAAAAACGTTCATTCCGGCTTTCGTAAAACTGCCTTTGACTGCACCCTCAGCGGTCCATTTGATGATGTGCGTTACACCCGTATCTCAGCATCACGGGTTCTCTGTGGAAGCTGCACCACCGTTACCTCCGCTTCAGCGGTTTAATCAAGCAGAGTATACATCCCGCCCGGACATTTGTCAACATTTTGTTACATGCCGCTCTTGACAAGCTCTTTTCTGAGCCTCCCTATTATGCGCTTTTCAAGTCTCGATATGTAAGACTGGGATATGCCCAGCATATCGGCCACTTCCTTTTGCGTGAGCTCCTCGCCGCCGGAGAAGCCGAATCTGAGATCCATTATCTTTCTTTCCCTGGGCGAAAGCTTTCCGAGAGCCGCATAGAGCATTTCCATGTCTGATTCATCCTCGATACCCTGTGACACTATATCCTCGTCACTGCTCAGCACATCCGATAAGAGCAGCTCGTTTCCGTCCCAGTCCGCCTTAAGAGGTTCATCTATCGACACCTCGGCCTTCAGTCTGCTGCTCTTTCTGAGATACATGAGTATTTCATTTTCAATACAGCGCGACGCATATGTGGCAAGCTTGATATTTTTATTCGGAGCAAACGTATTTATGGATTTTATAAGGCCAATTGTGCCTATCGATATAAGATCCTCAACGCTTACATTGGTATTCTCGAATTTTTTAGCTATATATACCACAAGGCGCAGATTGTGCTCTATCAGTACGGATCGCACATCCAGAGTGCAGTCGTCAAAATGCTTCATGAGATAATTCTCCTCATCGACCGAAAGCGGCGGAGGCAGTGTTTCCGTACCGCCTATATAAAATACTCCGCTTCCGAGTCCCAGTCCCAGTTTCCTTGCGGCCTTAAGCCATTTAAGACGCAAAAACAACGTAAATTCCGATAATTTCATATTAATTTTCCTCCCATTTTCATTACGCTATCATTTCAGGTGCTATGAGCGCCCTGTACTGCTTGTCATCCGAAAGAGCACTTTCGTACAGGCAGACCGTGACGCCGTTTAACTCCTGCTTTATATGCTCTTTATCTCCTACGCGCACTATATCCGCTTTAAACGCGGGCAATATGCCGTTTTCGTTTCCCAACGCTTTGTAGGGTATGATACGGAACCGTCCCGACCAGCCCGCAGTATCCGACAGGACAGACGCATCGTAGAATGTCCCGGGAGCTCCGCTTTTGAGCATGCCGTATATCTCACACGGCAGCTCTCCTTCAAGAGCGGAAAGCTCCGCGATTATAACGGCGTCCCCGCTGAGGGGATCTCTCAGCATATTGCCGCTGTCGACTATGGCGGTGAGCCATACCCCTCCCTCCGACGCACTGTCAAACTGTATGTAAACATCCGCCGTTATGTTGGCTGCCGCTCTTCGTTTCCTCACATAACCTATGACCGTTATCACTATTATGTATCCCGTGCATACAGTTACGATTATATTCGCCGTATATCTGACGGGGCCGGAAAGGAGCAGCGCAAACGATATGCCCGCAAACAGGAATGTCACGCCGTAGAAGCACGCGGCGGTGCGCACAAAGGATCTTATGCTCCGGGGAGGGAATGTCACTGTCACCATGATGAGAGAAAGTATTATTTTGGAGGCTGTGATATATGTGAGCGCGGTCATCCACACGGCCGATACGGCATAAACCGTACCTGTGAGCGCGCCGGCGAGCAATCTATACCATTTCACACGCCGCGATACCGCAACAGATGTGATATGTAATATGACACAATTCATTACCGTATTTTCAAATATGAGCACATCCAGATATACATCGTTCAAGACCGCCGCCTCCCGTTGCATTTTACGTTTATAAATTATATGTAAAACGGCCGACGAAATATGACTGATCGGGTTTATGAAAAATTAAGTTTTATTTTAGTACTCACGCAGTTCAAAGCGCATACAATAGACAAAGAGCGCAACTCTTAACGTGGGTACATAAAATGGGACGCGTTAGCATGTTTTCACATAATGAGGTTGTAAATCTCTCCGACGGCAGGAGACTGGGATACGTATGCGATGCCGATGTGAATTTTGATACGGGAAGACTGGAGGCTATAATGGTAACGGGCGTCGGCAGACTTTTCGGATGCTCTTCCAGGGATCCGGAGCTCGTCATTCCGTTCGAGAAAATACGTAAAATAGGAGACGATGTGATAATAGTGGATATAGAGGAAAGAGTCCTCAGATATCTGTTCAAAAACTAACAGCGGCGGTAAGAACCGCCGCTGCCGATACAATCACGTATAATAGTGTTATCTTCTGTTCTGCAGGAAAGTAGGTACGTCAAAATCCTCATCGGAACGGCTTCTGCGCCTTCTTGACGTCTCGCTCTCTTCTGCGGGAGCCGCCTGTGAAATTGCCGACTTCGTGTCGAGATCCACCGCATCGCCTATATCTTCCTGCTCAAAGCCGGCCGCTATGACGGTTATCTTCATTTCGTCGTTCATGTCTTCTTTGGCTTCCATGGTACCGAATATTATCTGAGCATCCGGATCGACCTCTTCATACACTTCATTATTTACAAGTGTGAGCTCCATCATGTTTATATTGTCTCCGCAGTAATATACGAGGACCGACTTCGCTCCGTGAATGCTCGTCTCGAGCAGAGGATTCTCTATTGCCAGTCTGAGGGCTTCTTCAGCGCGGTTCTTACCGGACGCACGGCCTACTCCCATATGAACGATACCTTTATTGGACATCGTGGCCTTAACATCGGCAAAGTCAACATTTACGTCTGCAACATCGGTAATGATATCGCATATTCCCTGAACGGAATTACTGAGCACTTCGTCAACAAGTCTGAATGCGTTCTGGATGGTGACCTTCTCGTCAACGACCTTCATTATGTTGTCATTCGGAATTACTACCAGAGAATCCACATTCGACTGAAGCTTCTCTATTCCCTTGAGGGCAGCCATCATCTTGCGTCTTCCTTCGAAAGCGAAGGGCTTCGTAACAACGGCCACTGTGAGTATGCCGAGATTCTTGGCGATCTCAGCCACAATGGGAGCCGCTCCCGTTCCGGTTCCTCCGCCCATGCCGGCTGTTATAAATACCATATCTACGCCCGTGAGCAGATTCGTTATCTCATCACGGCTCTCGGAAGCTGCCTTCTCGCCTACCTCGGGATTTGCTCCCGCTCCGAGTCCCCTCGTAAGCTTCTCGCCGAGCTGGATCTTAGTCCCGGCCTTTGACTTCAAAAGAACATGCTTGTCCGTGTTCATGGCTATGAACTCAACGCTGGACATTCCTGATTCGATCATTCTGTCTACCGCGTTGTTTCCGCCTCCGCCTATACCTATTACAATGATCCTGGCGTCCTTGCCCGCCTCACTGTCATATTCAATACTCAAGATAAGCCCTCCTTAATAATTTTATCTTATGTTAGTCGAATCATATACCGTAAAATAATTCGGAATACTTGATGTCTATAATAATATACATCATCGGCAAACGATATGCAATAGTATTTTTCCAAAAAATATACATTTTTGTATATATTTTCTTGTATCGCTCACTCTTTAAACCGTGAAATAAGTCCTTTGAACTTTTCTTTTGCTTCCGAAAAAAGGCTGCTGCCGTGTTCCTGCTGTATTTCGGATGCAAATGACTTCTTTTCGATCTTTGAATCGATCCTTCCCAGCTGCAGAAGATTCGATATGTACATGACCATTCCTCCGGCGTATGTATAACATCCCTTCATTCCCGTCACGCGCGAGAAGTCGACCTGAAGGTATCCGCTCTCAAATATGTCATCGCAAAGAATATCGAGACCGTTGAAATGTGAAAGTCCGTCGCCGCTGAATATGACTCTGTCTATCCTGGATGTGTCTATATCCTCTTTCTCAAGCTCGTCTGCTATGACATTGAGTATATCCACCACTCTTGCTTCCATTATCTCCACTATTTCTTTTATTTTTACAAGCTCCTGCATTCCCTTTACTGTATTGAATACCGCCACATCCACATTGTTCGAAACAAGCTCCGGAGCCGCTATGGCGTAGTCGCGCTTTATATTCTCCGCTTCATCTGGACTTATATTCAGCACCGCGGCAATATCGTTTGTTATATGATCTCCTCCTACAGGCAGTGCCGAAGAGAAAAAGGGCGACGTATTATTGTACACGCAGAATTCGGTGCTGCTGCCTCCCACATCTATAAGGAGCGTGCTCCCTGTCTCATTTTCATAATCGGGAAGCAATCCAGACATGGCTGCGGGGAGAGGAACGAAGCCGTCCACTTCAAGTCCGGCCTGTCCGAGGCATGCGGTTATCTGCTCTACTGCTTCCATGCTCGCAGTCACCACGTCCGCCTCTACGCGCAATGTTTCTGCCTCCAGACCGTACGGTTCGATCACCGACACGCGCTCATCGAGTATGTACTTAACGGGCATGACATCTATAAGGTGCTCATTCTCATACAGATCTATGTCCGATGTCTTGTCAAGCAGATCGGCAACGGTGGGAGCATTTACAATGCCGCTTTCATCCGTGTCTATCACCGCTGTATTCTTTACATGCCCGACATATGAGCCGTTTATACTTACATATGTGGACTTGACCACTATATCTGTCTGCTCTTCTATGCGCTTCAGCATTTTACGAACGGAGGATACGAGCTCCTGCTCGTTATCTATCTTATTCTTCCTCACCGCTTTGCACGGAACGGCAGCCTTGGCGATTATATGTGTATTGCCCGCATCCGTTATCTTGCCTACGAGCATTCTGAGTCCGGTAGTTCCTATATCAAGTGCCGCAATATATTTTACCATTACATGTTACCTGCTTTCTGCTGTATTTTTTCTGCGATGTTTTTACCGTGATATCAATCTGTATCTTTCTTGAAATATTTATCGATCAAAAGTCGCCTTATTGATGCAAAATTTTGGAAAAGACGCGTTCCGAAGGCGAAAATGGCCGCCATGTAGAGCGGTATGCCCATTTTGTCTCCCACAAATGCGAGCAGCATGGCAAGCACTGTGTTTCCGAGGAAGCCGGAAAGAAATATGCTCAGATCAAAGCGTTTCTCAAGAGACGCGACTCCGCCTCCCAACACACTGTCAAGCGCTGCAAGTATTCCGACGGCTACATATGTAGAATAGTCCGCCGGTATCTGTCCCGGAAGAAATATGCCCGCTATCAATCCTACGATAAGTCCGATTATGGGTATCATGCCGTTTCTTTCCTTTCAGCCGTTCTCGTGTGTTGCTTCTCCGTCTCCGGCGGTATAATCATGCGCCTTAAATACGGGATCGCCGCCCGTTGACATGTCGAGCGTACCGTCAGAATTTCCGTCATATCCGCTGTCGATTATACCCTTTATATATGAAAGCTTTCTTCCTGTATCTTCCGTGCTGCCGAATTTGATCGACAAAGACGGAACACAGTACATCCATATGTTATTATAATCCGAAATATCTATAATATCAATATAAGAAAGCATAGAAAGCTGCTCCATCGTGCTGCATATTTTGATCGCTTCGTCCACGGTCTTGTCCCTGCCGCCGGCTATGGATCTGCCTATTTTATATTCCGTTATCTCGATGCCCTCGACTACGGGCATATCCGGCATGTCGTCCTGTGTATACGTCCCGAGAAGGTATCCTTCCGAATCTATGTAAAGATATATCCCGTCAGTCTCCGCAACAAGTATGGGGTCGCGTTCTTCTATTTCAACGTTCAATGTATGAGGCGGGGAATATTTCACCGATATCTTTCTGGCGAGCGGATATTGAAACAGCATTCTCTGCTCGAGATTTCCGAATCTGAGGCGGAAAATGTTGTCTAGATTCGAGAACGACGTGTCCTTGAGGAGCGATATGAACCCGTTGCTTCCTTTCATGCCGCCGAGGGACGACTCTATATCCTCCGGCGAGTAAAGTGACACCGTGTTTATATTAATTTCCGTTATGGAAAATACGGGCGAGAGCAATATCAGGACAGCCGCGGCGATCACACACAGAATGCATACAAAAACTTTAACGCGCGGCGACATCCCGCGCTTTTCTCTGCCTCTTGTATGTCCGGACGGATGCCGTCCTCCGGTTTTGCTTCGATCGTCTCTATTCATTGTTCCCTGCGGCTCTCATCTTTAGTATGTATCGTATGCATGAAATGTACCACATGCTTTTCATTCATTATGCCACAACGGCGGCGATTCCGCAAGAATTTATTTTCAGGCGCGCGTATGCTATAATGCAGGCAGTTAAAGGGAGGCTTTGACAATGAATGACGACAGATTGTACCATCTTGATTTTAATCACCGTGAAATACGCTCGAAGCTCGCCATCCTTCCCGGCGATCCGGGGCGCGTGGAAAGTATAGCGGAGCATTTCACCGATCCCGTTCGGGTAGCGTATAACCGTGAATTCAATGTGTGGCGTGCGTATGCGGACGGTACCCGTGATGAAGATAAGAGCGTATTCATATGTTCGACCGGTATAGGCGGTCCGAGTGCCGCCATAGCTGTTGAAGAGCTTTACATGGCGGGCGTCAGAACTTTTATACGCGTGGGCACGTGCGGGGCTATGCAGACTGATATCATGAGCGGTGATGTCATCATCGCGAGCGCAGCGGTACGTCAGGAGGGCACCGCTCTTCAGTATGCTCCCGTTGAGTTCCCCGCTTGCGCCGATTTTGACGTGACATCCGCGCTTGTGAAGGCAGCCGATACGCTAAATATAAGACGTCATATAGGTGTGGTGCAGTGTAAGGACTCATTTTACGGGCAGCACAGTCCGGAGCGTATGCCCGTGTCGTATGAGCTCGGTCAAAAGTGGGATGCGTGGAAGAAGCTCGGCGTTCTCGCTTCCGAGATGGAATCGGCAGCCATATATACGGTATGTGCGTCTCTTAAGTGCAGAGCGGGATGCGTGCTCCATGTAGTTTGGAATCAGGAACGCGCCGCCGCCGGACTTGACAACCCCGAGATACACGACACTTCAAGCGCGGTGAAATGCGCGGCTCTTGCCGCCAAAATGTTGCTCGGGTAAAATGATGAACTAATGTTCCGCTCAGTGTCAGTGCGCTGAGCGGATTCTTTATTGCCGGTGATAACTCCGGTGAATCTTCGTCATGTACGATTTGCCTTTTTATAGTCTCCTGAAGCCCTATAGCTATATATCTGTCCTCAGAAGCCGTTTCAAATGAAATTCCATACAGCAAACGGGCAACTTACAATTTTCTCTGCAAGTTACCCGCAAATTAATTAAAAATAAAAGAGACTATTTGACGTGAAATAGTCTCTTCCCGCAATCAGAATCTCACTGCAACTGCAATAGCTTTTCCAAAGATATAAAGCGTATACTCTTGTGAGTTCGTATTTGCGCCGTGTGGTGACCCCTACGAGAGTCGAACTCGTGTCGCCGCCGTGAAAGGGCGATGTCTTAACCACTTGACCAAGGGGCCTCTGGTAGCGGCGATGGGATTCGAACCTATGACCTGTCGGGTATGAACCGAATGCTCTGGCCAACTGAGCTACGCCGCCGTGTGCACCCACCGAACGACCGTTAATGTACGTCCGGCAAGAACGCCTGCTAATTATACAGACACAGGCAGGCACTGTCAAGTCCCGAAACAAAAATTTTTATGCCGCTGTGTTTCATATCAGATTACACGGTATGAAGCAATTTAACCCGTCAATAGGTATCGGCTCCTCGCACATGCATACAATTCCTCTGCAGCCGCGCTTCAGCGACGCTTTATCAAGTACATCATATTTTTTCACTTCCCGTCTGTCCGGATTAGCCGATCTTTTGATCTCCAGAGGATATATGACTCCTCCTTCTTCTATTAATAAGTCAATCTCTTTTGCATTGGAATCACGATAGTATGTGATATTGGCTTTAGTTTTTCCGTAAGCGTAATTCCGAACTAATTCCATTACAACATAGTTTTCAAAGTAACGGCCGCTCGCTGCTCCGGACATCAACGTACCTGCGGTCGGCCACATGGACAGATATGCACACAGACCGGTATCGCAAAAATATAATTTAGGTGTCTTCGCAAGCCGTTTTAATTCATTGTTTGCATACGGCTTAAGAAGATATATGATCCCGAGTCCTTCCAGAATACGCAGCCAATCTTTCGCCGTAGGCTGTGATATCTGTGCAGACTCCGCCAGCGTGGAATAGTTAACCTGCTCGCCCATAAGCGCGGCACAGGCTCCGACAAAGCTTCGAAAGCGTCCAAGATCGGTAATACCTCCGACTTCGGCAATATCCCTCATGAGGTAAGTGTTTGAAATTACGCATTTTGTTCCTCCGTTCTCCGCGCTATAAGAAAACAAACAGCCCGCCTCCAAAACAAGGAAGCGGGCTTCGCCTTGCGGTCGTTTAGCGGTCTGTGATGTGAAGTTCCTGCTTTAACGCTCTTTGCAGAATTGCGGAAACGTTGACACCGCTTTTTTCCGCTTCAAAGTTTAACCACGACGGAAGCGTGACGTTTCTTCGCACCGTCCGCATATCCTGTTGACGCCGATATTCTGAAAAGTCCACGTCCACCAGCGACACAATATCGTTTTCCGAATCCGGTTTTACTGCTTCCAATTCCGAAGGGGTCGGAAGCGGTTCTTTTTCGTCTTCCATATCAATTCCCATAAGTCCGATCGCGTCCCGCGCCATTTCCAGCGCGTCGGCGTAGTCTTCCCCCTGCGTGTTGATATTGAAGTCCGGAACATAAACGATAACGTGATTTGTCCCTTTGCTTAAAATAACCGGGTATGCAAGTTTCATAATGATAGCCTCCTAAAATTCTATTATTTATTATTGCCGGGCGGGCGGGGCTTATTTCAGCCCCCGCCGCTTGATGATCGCTTGTGCAAGTTTTTCGTCTGTTTCTTTGTGTCGTACGATTGATTCCCGTTCCTTTCCTTTTACGTATATGTCGTGATTTCCGCCGCGTCGTTTGAATTTCCAGCCGTTTTGTTCAAGCAACTTTATCAAGTCTTTCGTCTTCATCTTGCCTCCTCCTTACACTTATATTATACACACTCAATGTGTATTTGTCGATACCCTTTTGAAAATTTTTTCGTATTTTTTCAAAAAAATAAGCGCCCGCCGAAAAGCCGGGGCGTCATAAGAAAGTTTTATCAAGTTTTGCAGGGACGGCATGATTTTGGTCATGCCGTTTCCTGCTTT
>CANQOI010000043.1 GCA_947625435.1 uncultured Clostridia bacterium
AACAAAAAGCACAAGATCGGCGAACACGGGAGCAGCTTGCAACAAAATTTTACTAAAGAAGATATTTTTAGTAAACAACGTGAGCCGGTATGATCATTTTTGAATGATCTCCCGATTCATATCCCTCAAGACCATCGAAGATCAAAAAAAACAATTTTCAAATATCCATCGATTCTCATTTTAATTATGTTTATATCTCGGAATTTTATTTGCGCAAATGCAAAAATCGTGGTAAAGTCATAAACTCACAACAAAATAACGGGCGAGAGCGAAAGCCGCAGCGATAGCGAAAGCCATAACGATAGCGAAAGCCATAACAAAAAGCGAAAGCCGCAGCGATAGCGGAAGCCATAACAAAGGCGGAAGCCGAAGCGAGAGCGGAAGCCGCAGTGAAGTGTAAAAATCAAAGTAAAGCAAGGCAGGTTAATCTAATCAGACCAAATAAAATCAAATCAAACCAGACCAAATCAAACCAGACCAAACCAAAGGAGATGAAGCGTAAAATGGCGGCGGATTATTCGGCATTGACGCCCGAAATTTTAAAATTGTCGGAACTCTGTTCGGAAAGCAACGTGATCAATTCGGAGCTTTACCTTGAACACAAAGTATTCAGAGGGCTCAGAGACCTCAAAGGGAACGGAGTACTGACCGGGCTTACGGAAATATCGGAAATACAGTCGTTTGACAAAGACGAAGCAGGAAATAAGATACCCTGCAAGGGAAAACTGTACTATAGAGGCGTTGACATAGAAAAGCTGGTCGGAGGATTCATAAAAGACAATCGCTGCGGGTATGAAGAAACAGTATATCTGCTGCTGTTCGGCTCGCTCCCCGACAAAAAACAGCTCGAAGATTTTACGGCGCTGCTCTCCGGATACCGCACACTGCCCGGCTCGTTTGTGCGCGACATAATAATGAAGGCGCCGAGCCGCGACATGATGAACACGCTTGCAAGGAGCGTACTTACACTTTACGCGTATGACACAAAAGCAAATGACACGTCGATACCGAACGTGCTGAGGCAATGCGTGCAGCTCATAGCGCTTTTCCCGATGCTGTGCGTTTACGGGTATCAGACATACGATTATTATCTGAACGACGGCACGAGCTTCTTCATACACGAGCCGCATCCGGAACTGTCAACGGCCGAAAACATACTCCATATGCTCAGGATAGACAGCAGATATACAGAGCTTGAGGCGCGTATACTCGATATAGCGCTTGTTTTACACGCAGAGCACGGCGGCGGAAACAACTCCACATTTACGACGAGAGTGGTGTCATCTTCGGGCACAGACACGTATTCGGCGATAGCGGCGGCGCTGGGCTCGCTCAAAGGGCCGAAACACGGAGGCGCAAACATAAAAGTAGTCCGGATGATGGAAAACATCAAAGAAAACGTATCGGATTGGTCGGATGAGAGTGAAATATCGGCATACCTGAGCTCAATACTGAACAAAGAGGCCTTCGACCGCTCCGGGCTCATATACGGAATGGGGCATGCGGTGTATTCACTTTCAGATCCGCGCGCAGAGATATTCAAAATGTTCGTAAAGAAGCTCTCGGACGAAAAGGGCAGAAACGACGAGTACACGCTTTATTCAAACGTAGAGAAGCTCGCACCGCATGTAATAGAGAAAAGCAGGAAGATGTACAAAGGCGTTTCCGCGAATATAGACTTTTACAGCGGATTCGTATACAGCATGCTGGGACTGCCGCCGGAGCTCTACACCCCCATATTTGCCGTGGCGCGCATAGCCGGATGGAGCGCTCACCGTATAGAAGAGCTCGTAAACGCCGGTAAAATAATACGCCCCGCATATAAGTGCGTGAAGCCGCGGGCAGAGTACAGGCCCCTTTCCGAAAGGTAAAATTCACAGATCTTCCGCATATCCGCCCGTGAGGGCGTAAGACCGCCCGTTTGCGCCGGATCTTTCGGAAAGTATGCCGCATTCCTTCATTTTCCTGATCTCTCTCATCATGGCGCTCCTGTCTACGCTTATGTAATCGGCAAGAGCGCTGAGAGACATGGGAAGCGTGAAATACTCGCTCTTCGATTTGTTCGCTTCCGATTCAAAATAAGCAATGAGCTTCTGCCTCGTACTCCTTCTGCTGAGAATATTGATATGAAGAGCCATAGCCTGCGCCTTGGCAGCCGTCATCTGCAGCAGATTATTTACAAGGCGGCTGTGCTCGGGGCACGCATTGGGACATCTCTTGATTATCTGCGAGTAATCGATGAAAAGCACGTCGCAGGCGGTGTCGGCCTCAATAAAATACTGACAGTTCTCGGGGGGCGGAGTGAAAACCTCGCCGAATATGTCGTTTGTCTCAAGCTGCTCGAGTATGCTCTGGCGGCCTTCGTAATCTATGCTCGAAAGATGTGCCTTGCCGTCCAGCATGATCCCTATCTTGTCAATTTTATAAGAATAGTTCATAATTATCTCGCCGTCGAAGAATACTTTCGTGACGGGGGTGAAACAATGAAACATGTGCTTTTTTTCTTCATCCGTTATGTCCTTGAAAATTGAAAGTGTGCTCATATGAGGCCTCCCGAAGATTTTCTTATAAATTAATTTAATTATATAGCCATGTTGTTGCAAATGCAACAACATTTTGCGCTTAAAATGTGTTATAACTACCAACGGTACACAATATAATGAATCATATGCGAGAGAAGGCGTGAATCGATGAAGATAATCAAGAGAAACGGATCGGAAGCGGTATTTGACATTTCAAAAATAATAGTGGCCATAACAAAGGCCAACAACGCTGACGAAAATTCGAAGGAACTTACCCCCGAGCAGATACTGAAGATAGCGACATCTGTAGAAGAAAGCTGTGCTAAGATGAACAGAGCGATGTCTGTGGAGGAAATACAGGATCTCGTAGAGAACGGTATAATGGCACAGGGAGCGTTCGAGGTCGCCAAGAGATATATAAGATACAGATATACGCGTTCTCTTGTAAGACGCTCGAACACCACCGACAATCAGATACTCAGCCTTATAGAATGCAACAATGAAGAAGTGAAGCAGGAGAATTCAAATAAAAATCCTACCGTGAACAGCGTTCAGCGAGACTATATGGCAGGAGAGGTGAGCAAGGATATCTCAAGGAGGCTCCTTCTTCCTCCGGACATAGTAGAAGCGCACGAGCAGGGGATAATACATTTTCACGATATGGATTATTACGCTCAGCATATGCACAACTGCGATCTCGTGAATCTTGAGGATATGCTCCAGAACGGGACCGTGATAAGCGGCACGCTCATAGAAAAGCCCCACAGCTTTTCGACAGCGTGCAATATAGCCACGCAGATAATAGCTCAGGTAGCCAGCAGTCAGTACGGCGGACAGAGCATTTCACTCGCCCATCTCGCTCCGTTCGTACAGGTCTCACGCGATAAGATAAGACGCGAGCTCCTCGAAGAGGCGCGGGATATGCAGGCGCTGATAGACGAAAAGGTGCTTTCGGAAATAGTGGAGAGACGCCTTAAGGACGAAATAAGACGCGGCGTGCAGACGATACAGTATCAGGTGGTGACGCTCATGACCACAAACGGTCAGGCGCCTTTTGTGACTGTATTTATGTATCTCAATGAAGCCAAGTCCGAATCGGAGAAGCGCGATCTTGCCATGATAATAGAGGAAACCCTCATACAGCGCTATCAGGGAGTAAAGAACGAAGAGGGTATATGGATAACGCCTGCCTTCCCGAAGCTCATATACGTGCTTGAAGAGGACAATATAGAAAAGGGCACTCCTTACTATTATCTCACCGAGATGGCCGCAAAGTGCACCGCAAAGAGACTCGTTCCCGATTATATATCGGAAAAGAAGATGAAGGAGCTCAAAGAGGGCAACTGCTTCCCCGTAATGGGCTGCAGGAGCGCGCTGTCTCCGTGGAAGGATGAGAACGGGAATTACAAATTCTACGGCAGATTCAATCAGGGCGTTGTAACGATAAACCTCGTAGACGTGGCGCTCTCATCCGGCGGCGATATGGTGAAGTTCTGGGATATATTCGCAGAGCGCCTTGAACTGTGCTACAGGGCTCTCATGTGCCGCCACAACAGGCTCAAGGGCACGCTTTCCGACGCCGCTCCCATACTGTGGCAATACGGCGCCATAGCGCGTCTTAAGAAGGGCGAGGTAATAGATAAGCTTCTGTACAACGGATATTCTACCATTTCACTGGGATATGCCGGACTCTGCGAGTGCGTGAAATATATGACGGGCAAATCTCATACCGACCCCACGGCTACGCCTTTTGCCATAGAGATAATGAAATTCATGAACAAGGCGTGCAACAAGTGGAAGGCGGAAACGACTATAGGCTTCGGAATATACGGCACGCCCCTTGAGAGCACCACATATAAGTTCGCAAAATGCCTCCAGAAGCGTTTCGGCATAATAGAGGGCGTTACCGACAAGAGCTATATAACGAACAGCTACCACGTTCACGTGACCGAGGAGATAGACGCTTTCTCCAAGCTCGCGTTTGAGGCTCAGTTCCAGAACATGTCAACGGGCGGAGCCATAAGCTACGTAGAAGTGCCAAATATGCAGAACAATATAGAGGCCGTTTTACAGATAATACGCTTCATATACGACAATATAATGTATGCCGAGCTCAATACAAAGAGCGACTACTGCCATGAGTGCGGATATGACGGCGAGATAATGATAGTCGAGGACAAGGACGGCAAGCTCGTTTGGGAATGCCCCCGCTGCGGCAACCGCGATCAGTCCAAGATGAATGTGGCAAGGCGCACATGCGGCTATATAGGCACCCAGTTCTGGAATCAGGGCAGGACGCAGGAGATAAGAGAGCGTGTGCTCCATCTGTAAAATGTTATGAATTACGGCGAGATAAAGAAGAATGATATAGCAAACGGAGAGGGAGTGAGAGTCTCCCTCTTTGTTTCGGGATGCAGACATCACTGCCGCAATTGCTTTAATCAGGAAACATGGTCATTCGGTTACGGCAAAAATTTTACGGAAGAAACGGCGCATGAGATAACGGAGGCGCTGGGCAGGTCCTATATAAACGGCCTTACATTGCTGGGAGGGGAGCCGTTCGAGCCCGAAAATCAGCGCGAGCTCGTGCCTTTCCTTGAATACGTGAGGAGCGTCTGCCCCGGCAAAACGATCTGGTGTTACACAGGGTGCGTGCTCGAGGAGCTTTTATCGGGTGAAAGCGCGTACAGATGCGAAGCTACAGACAGAATGCTCTCGCTCATAGACGTGCTCGTAGACGGTCCCTTCGTAGAGGGGCTTAAAGACATAACCCTGAAATTCCGCGGCTCGTCCAATCAGCGCATAATAGACGTAAAACGCACTCTCGAAAATGCGGACCGTTCGGGCTGTGGGAAGGATGAATGTATGCCGGAGCCTGTGCTGTATCTTGAATGAGCTCTATCCGTACAGCTCTTTCATAAGAGCGTTTATATATCCGGGCCTTTCGCGTGCGAAAGTTTCCAGAGTATCGACTGCTTTTTTCCACTGCGCCACAGAGCGTGCGCTTATCCTGAAGGTGCCTGCCGAGGGATTGTCGGGATCTGCGTACCATCTGTTGGATATGACATATTTCATTTCTTTTTCTGCGGCAGCTTCCATTTTACTTATCTGATCCAGCGCCGTCTTTGAAGAAAACCATTTCTCCGTCATTTCTTTCATAAAAGATATGAACTGAGCTTTGAATTCGGAATTTCTCATAAGGCTCGCAAATGCGGCCGAAAACGGATGATCGCCGCTGTCGGCCCGGCCTGACAGCACATTTCTGTTGTGGGCGAGCTCTTCGGCAACAACATTGCCCGCATCTCCCGGCGCGTATATCCAGCCCCATGAAAAGTCTATATCTTTGAGTATGAACCTCCATCTTCCGTCCTGACCGTAGGAGCTGTTCGGAGTGCCCGTGTATTTCCACATACGCATATTGTTGTGCGGCCAGTCACGGTTGTTGGCATATACGTTCACCGCAACGAATTTAATGTAATTGTCGGGATCTATCATAGTGCACGCCTTTTTATAATTTGAGCTCTTCGTCATATCGTTGGAGGCTATCCACTGAAGAGTGCTCACGTAGTCCGTTATGTCGGCGTCAGTGCCTTCGTCCACCTTGTAAAAATAACTCCCGTTTTCATGTCCGTAAGCGACTATGGCAACCTTATCCTTAGGCACGCCGTAATGCTGTTCGAGATAATCATTGTCGGTGTCGTCGCGGAGATTGTAAAGTCCCGCATATCTGCCGTTTATGTAAACGGCCACCGGTCTGTATGCCTGAAATGCTATGTTGGAAAGCCTGCCCGCGAGAGTGTGCACGAGAGCATCGCGAAGGAGCGTCGTCCTGTTGGCATCTCCGAAAAGCGTGTCGTTTCCGCCCGCACGTAAAATAAAGCTGTCGAATCTGTCAACGGGCTTACCCGAGAGGTTCTTGCTGTCAGGCAGCATCGCATACTTGAACTTGCCGTTTTCTGGATCATATTCCTTTCTTGCGGTGATCTTGAGTGATTTCTGAGGGTTCGCTCTTGAAGTTCCCCCGTATACGCGCATGCCGGCGTCTACGGAAAATCCGGCTGTGCCGTCACTGTCAAAAAACTCTATATGTACGGGGCGTTCGGATTCTCTGCCGTGAACGGTGTAATTCGTAAATATGCCGTCAGGGCCGTACAGATTGGTCTTGTCCGTGGAAATTGATACGACAGCAAGATCATTGTACCTTCCCTTAAACGACCCGGCGCTGCTGTTTACGATATATGTTGCCGTGACCGTCTGATCCTGTTTCTTTCCGCCTTTAAAGGCAGCAGCCCGTATAATGTTCACCCTGTCCGCGGCGCCGGAAGTGGCGGAGCCGCGGCTCTTTATATTTATGCCAGATGTGTATTTCTCGGACGATGAAGTGGGCTCGCTTCCGTCCGTAGTGTAATAAACGGTGTATGCCGGGTCAAAATCGAGCTTGAGCGTGAAAGCATCCGGGTAAAAACCCGAAGGGTGTGAGAACCTTATAATTTTACCGTCAGTAAAATTTTTGTTTCCGTTATACTTTTCGGCAGGCGTAGGCGAAGGAGTCGGAGCAGGCTTCGGAGTCGGCGCCTTCGTAGGCGTAGGTGTAGGCGTTTTGCCCGGCGTACGCGGCTTCGGAGTACTGCCTGCGGTATTCCCTGAGGTGCTGCCGGGTGTCGCCTGATCAGCTGTCGTCTGCGTCTGTGTATCAGTCGGAGTGACCGAGGGGGCGTCAGAGGGCGCCTGCGACGGTGTGGGAGCAGGCGTCTGTTCCGGCGTCTGTCCGGGCGTTGACGCGGATGAAGACGGAGCGTCTGTATCTTCCGGAGTGGTCATGAGCACAGCCGAGCTGTCCGTATCATCGGGTACGGTCTCTTTACCGCCGCACCCCGAAAATGCGAGCAGAGCAAAAAGTATAAATACGTAAAATACCATTATATATATGATCCTGCTCTTGCCGGTTGAATTAACAAACATAATCACAACGCCTCTTTCGCTTCGGTTTACGCGAATTATATCATATGCGGAAA
Source organism: uncultured Clostridia bacterium (assembly GCA_947625435.1). Taxonomy (GTDB): domain Bacteria; phylum Bacillota; class Clostridia; order UBA1212; family UBA1255; genus Egerieisoma. The sequence continues at coordinate 7,538 of CANQOI010000043.1, forward strand.
GAGATTCAAAGTAAATTTACGGCGGCCTTGTTGGCTTTTGAAATATAGAGTATAATCAGCGGGCAGCTGTCTGCGTGAAATGTGTAACGTGAGACAGTGCGCAAGCGGTACGAAAGGATTGATGTCATGGCAGCCGTAACATATGAACTCATTAAAGTATGTAAGCAGTCGGGCGCGAGGCTCGGTATACTCCACACGCCCCACGGCGACATAGAAACGCCTACATTCATGCCGGTGGGCACGCAGGCGAGCGTAAAGGGCATATCGCCGGACGAACTGAGAAGTCTCGGAGCCGGCGTGATACTTTCAAATACATATCATCTCTATTTAAGACCGGGACACGAGCTTGTGAGGAAAGCGGGCGGTCTTCACAGATTCATGAACTGGGACAGAGCGATACTCACGGACAGCGGCGGATTTCAGGTATTTTCACTCAGCAAGCTGCGTAAGATATCTGAGGCCGGAGTGCAGTTCAGATCGCATATAGACGGCTCTCTGCATTTCCTTTCACCGGAGAAGGTAATGGAGATAGAAAACGCTCTCGGCGCCGACATAATAATGGCATTCGACGAGTGCGCGCCGTATCCGTCAACATACGAATACACCGAAAGATCCATGTATATGACAACAAGATGGGCAGAGCGCTGCCTGAAGGCGCACGATGAGCCGGATAAGAGGTCGCTCTTCGGGATAGTTCAGGGCGGTATGTTCTCCGATCTGCGTAAGATATCCGCAAGGGATCTTGTCTCAATGGATTTCCCGGGATACGCCATAGGAGGCCTCAGCGTGGGTGAGGCTCCTGAGATAATGTATGAGATGCTGGACGAGACAGTGCCGCTGCTTCCCGAAAACAAGCCCAGATATCTCATGGGAGTGGGCTCTCCGGATTTCCTGATAGAAGGAGCCATACGCGGGATAGATATGTTCGACTGCGTATTGCCTACGCGTATAGGCAGAAACGGCACAGTGATGACGTCTAAGGGCCGCCTTATAGTGAGAGACGCGAGATATGCCGAGGATTTCACGCCCATGGACGACGAATGCGGATGCCCCGCGTGCAGAGAACACACGAGAGCGTATATCAGACACCTTCTGAAGGCGGGTGAAATATACGGGCTCAGGCTCACAACGATACACAATCTTTATTTTCTCATAAACTTGATGAAATCAATACGCTGTGCTATACTTGAGGACAGACTTCTTGATTTCAAGAAGGAATTTTACGGGAAATATTATAATATCGGAGGAACTAAATGAAAAGGATTGTTAGCAAAATAACGACGCTGCTCGGAACAGCCGCGCTTGCGATATCTTCAATGTGCCTGACTGTTTTTGCGGAAGGCGAAGCGGCCGGAGAAGCATCGGGAGGCGCACAGCAGACCGGAACGAACATGGGCTGGCTCATGATAGTCATTTATATCGCTTTCTTTGCACTTATAGGGTATTTTCTCATATTCCGCCCCAATAAGAAGCGCAGGAAGCAGGAGGAAGAGCTCAGGAGCAGCATCGTGCTGGGAGACGAGGTCACGACGATAGGCGGTATAGTGGGCCGCGTTGTGAACATAAAGGACGACAATATAACCATTGAGACATCGCTCGACAAGACGCTCATGGAATTCAAGAACTGGGCCATAAGGGAAGTCAAGAAGCCTGTGACGGACGATGAGCCCTCCGATAATAAAGATAGCAAGGACAAAAAAGATAAATAATAAAAACGCACATAAGGCTGTCCGCCCGTACTTCCGCATCTGCATGACAGGATGGGAGTATGGGCGGATTCTTTGGATTTTACGGGAGAATGTATTACCGGGGAGAAATGACATATAATGGAAGATAATGTAAGGAAGGATATAAGGAATATAGCAATAATAGCGCACGTTGACCACGGTAAGACTACGCTTGTTGACGGGCTGCTCAGGCAGAGCGGCACATTCAGGGACAATGAGACCGTGCAGGAGCGGGTGATGGACTCCAATGACCTTGAGAGGGAGCGCGGCATAACCATACTTTCGAAAAATACGGCTCTTAATTATAACGGTTATACTATAAATGTGGTCGATACTCCGGGACATGCCGATTTCGGAGGAGAAGTGGAACGCGTGCTCGGAATGGTGGACGGAGTCCTGCTCCTTGTAGACGCGTTTGAAGGATCAATGCCTCAGACAAGATTTGTTCTTTCAAAGGCGCTTGCAATGAATCTGAAGCCTGTCGTGGTGATAAACAAGATCGACCGTGAAGGTGCGAGACCGCTGGAGGTGCTGGACGAGGTGCTCGAGCTCTTTATGGATCTGGGCGCCGATGAGAGCCAGCTGGATTTCCCGGTAATATATGCGTCTTCAAGAGACGGATACGCGTCATGCGAGCCCGACGGCGGCGACAGGAAGGATCTCAGACCTCTTTTTGAAGCCATAATAAACGAGATACCTGCGCCGAAAGCAGACGTAAACGCTCCCTTCAGGATGCTCGTCTCAAATGTCACGAGCGACGATTATGTGGGACGCATAGCGGTGGCGCGGGTTGACCGGGGTAAGATATCCGTCGGCCAGCCTGTAGTCGTGTGCAATGCCAAGGACGGTACGCAGAGAAATGCGAAGATATCGTATCTGTATAAGTTTCAGGGGCTCAAACGCGTCGAAACGCAGGACGCCATGGGCGGGGACATAATCGTTATCGCCGGGATCCCGGATATAAATATAGGCGATACCGTGTGCAGTCCGGATGCCGTGGATCCGATACCGTTCGTGAACATAGACGAGCCGACCATATCGATGAATTTTTCTGTCAACAACAGTCCTTTTGCGGGACAGGAGGGCATTTATGTCACATCCCGTCACATAAGAGAGAGACTTTATAAGGAGCTCGAAACGAATGTCAGCATGAGAGTTGAGGATACGGACACGCCGGATACTATCAAGGTTTCCGGAAGGGGTGAGCTCCATCTTTCGATACTGATAGAGACTATGAGGAGGCAGGGCTATGAATTTCAGGTGTCAAGAGCCCGCGTCATATATAAAGAGATACAGGGCGTTCTGTATGAGCCCATGGAGCTCCTCACGATAGACACACCCGAGGATTCTGTCGGCATCATCATAGAAAAGATAGGGCGGCGCAAGGGTGAAATGATAAATATGCATCCGGCTCTTGAGAATTATGTACGCCTTGAATTCAGGATACCCTCAAGAGGGCTCATAGGCTACCGCTCGGAATTTTTGACGGATACGAGGGGCAATGGTATAATGAACCACATATTCGACGGCTTCGAGCCTTACAGGGGCGATATAGAAGCAAGACAGAGAGGCTCGCTCGTTGCGTGGGAGCAGGGCGAGGCGGTGGCATACGGGCTGTTCAACGCACAGGAGAGAGGTAAACTCTTTATAGGACCGGGAGAAAAGGTTTATGAAGGAATGATAGTGGGCGAGTGCGCCAGAAACGAAGATCTTGTCATAAACGTATGTAAGCGCAAACACATAACCAATATACGCGCATCGGGTTCCGACGAGGCTCTGAAGCTCACTCCGCCCGTGGAGCTGAGCCTTGAGCAGGCGCTCGAGTTCATATCGGATGATGAGCTCGTTGAGATCACGCCCAAGTCCATAAGGCTGAGAAAGAAGATACTCAATACCGAACAGAGAGCGAAGATGAGAGCAAAGGGGTGATTCCTTGAGCAGCGGCATCAGAAGGCCGGGAGAGGTCAATAATAACAGAAAAAGGGAGATACGGCAGGATGTGCGCCCGGAACGTAATACGGGCAGACCGGCGAGAGTCACGCACAGCATAAATACAGAGCATGTGAGCCCTGCTCCCGTAAAGCGCGTCCCGGACGAAAAGGCGAGAACAAAGAAAGTGAAGAAGATGCACAAAAGGTACAAGGTGCCGTTAGTCATACTTTTCTCGCTTTTCCTCGTTGCCATAGTTTTTATGAGCAGCTTTATTTCGTATACGTATCTGATAGACGAATATGCCAACCCGGTAAGCGCCGATATGATAGGCATAGATACCGAAACGGCAGTCAAGTTCCGCATAGAAAAGGGAATGACCACAAGGGAGATCGCGGAGCAGCTTTACGATCTCGGCCTCATCAAGAACAAGAACATATACCGTTTCCTTTCCAAATTCAACGGATATGACGGGCAGTATAAAGTGGGAACGTATACCCTCAGCGACGACCTTTCATACGATGAGATAATGACGCTCCTTGCCTCCGAACCGGAAACGGTCAGAGTCACATTCCCGGAAGGTTTTACGACGGAGCAGATAGCCGCAAGGCTTGAATACAATAATGTGGTGACAGCCGAAGAATTTCTTAACGCTCTTGAGACAATAGACATTTCCATGTATCCGTTCCTCAGTGATTTTACGGCGGGGAACCGCGATCACAGGCTTGACGGATATCTGTTCCCGGATACGTATGAGTTCGACGTAAAGGCAAACGTGAACGATGTTATATACAAGATGCTGAACCGTTTTAACGAGCTCTATCTTCCGTCATATTATGAAAAGGCCCAATCTATAGGGCTCACGACCGATCAGGTAGTGATACTCGCATCATACGTGGAACGCGAAGCAAAGCTTCAGTCAGACAGGCCGCTCATTGCGGGCGTGTTCATAAACAGACTGAACAGCGACGATCCTTCGCTGAGAAAGCTGCAGTCGTGCGCCACCGTAAGATATGTATACAAGAAGCTTTATAATGAGGATATAATAAATATAACGGAGGAGCACGAGCGCGTGAACGATCCGTACAATACGTACATGTACGAGGGTCTCACGCCGGGACCGATATGCAGCCCCGGTATCGCGTCTGTAAAGGCGGTGCTCAACTATACAAGATCGGATTACTACTTCTTTGTATTGAATGCAAAGGACGGCCTCGGAGCCCACATATTCTCCAGAACGTATCAGGAGCATTTAGAAGCTAAGAATCTGTATGGATGACAGGATATTTTCATTTATAAATGATGTGCTTCCAGAGGAAGACAGCGGGCTCGAGGCATTGAGAGAATATGCTTCTGAGCACAACGTGCCTGTGCTGCGCCGCGATGCCGCGGCGCTTCTTCGCATTCTGCTCTTTTTGCACAAGCCCTCCGAAATATTGGAGATAGGAACTGCCATAGGCTATTCCGCATCCGTAATGGCCGAAACGCTGCCTCATGCGCACATAGACACCGTAGAAATAGATACTGACATGGTGATAACGGCAAGAAACAATTTCAGAAAGCTCGGACTGGACGGCAGGATACGCGTCATAGCGGGCGATGCAGGAGAAGTTATGGCATCACTCAGCCGCAGGTATGACATGATATTCATGGATGCGGCAAAGGGTCAGTATGCTGCTCTGTATGACGATGCGCTGAGACTCCTCGGCCCGGGAGGACTCCTTTTGTGCGATAATTGCATATTTTACGGTAAGATACCGGACAAGCCCGAGGATGCTCCCCACAAGCACCGCACGATAGTTGCGAACATGAGAACATTTTTAAATAAAATGATGAATGATGAAAGGCTCGTATCATCGCTTCTCAATGTGGGAGACGGCATGGCTGCGGCATACAGGAAAGGGGAGAATGCCGGTGATTGAGCTTCTTGCGCCTGCGGGCAATATGTCTAAAATGCGCGCCGCCTTTGATTACGGCGCGGATGCGGTTTACATAGGGGGCGGCGCGTTCGGCCTGCGTGCAAATGCGGGGAATTTTACCGACGCCGAAATAGAGGAAGCCGTGCGATATGCAAACAGCATGAACAAAAAAATATATGTTACGGCAAATATAATAGCGAGAAATGAAGATCTTAAAGAAATAGGACAATATGCAAAAAGGCTTTCAGAAGCGGGCGTACACGGCATCATAGTTTCGGATCCGGGCGTTTTTCTGACCGTAAGAGACGCTGCTCCGGATATTCCGGTGCATGTGAGCACGCAGGCAAACAATCTTAATTACCGCACATGCGAATTCTGGCATAACATGGGAGCCGCGCGCGTAAATCTGGCAAGAGAGCTGACGATAGCCGAAATAGCGGATATAAATGCGTATCTCAAGCGCTGCGGATGCGGTATGGAGACAGAGGCTTTTGTGCACGGCGCCATGTGCATGTCATATTCCGGAAGATGCATGCTGAGCGATTATTTTACCGGCAGATCGTCAAACAGGGGAGACTGCGCGCAGCCGTGCCGCTGGAATTACGGCATAAATGTGCGGGGTTCGGAAATAAACGCATCCCTGACTGAGGAAAACAGACCGGGCGAGCTCTTTGATGTGACGGAAAATGAGCGCGGAACTTTTATCTTCAATTCAAAGGATCTGTGCATGATAGATCACCTTAAAGAGCTTAAAGACGCGGGCGTGACCGCATTTAAGATAGAGGGCCGCATGAAGAGCGAATTTTACGTGGCGGTCACGGTAAGGGCGTACAGAATGGCGATAGATGCTCTTGAAAACGGCAACCCGGTGCTTCCCGGCACTCAGAAGGCCGCGGATCTTATGTACGAGCTCTCAAGTGTGAGCCACAGAGATTACAGCACGGGATTTTACATGGGAGAAAAGGGAAGTCAGATATACGGTACGTCGTCATACACACGCGGATCCGACTTTATAGGCACCGCGGACGGATGTGTGAAATGCGCCGACAATGACCCGAACGGCGAAGCCTGCGTTTACAGGATGACGATGACACAGCGCGGCACATTCGAAAAGGGCGACACTCTCGAATTCGTGCCGCCCGAGGGAGATATACGCCGCCATACTGTTTCTTTAATGTACGATTCATCGGGCGATATAATAGAAAGAGCGCCGCATGCCATGATGAAGGTCGTGATGGACATACCGTTTTACGTGCCTTCAGGCTGTATAATACGGCGCAGGAAAAAGTAAGAATAACATACGGATAACAATATACGGAATTCAGGAAAAACAGTCGAAGAGCGTGGATGTTTCGGCAGGACGGCTCTCATCCATGAGCGATGTGAGCCCCAGATGCTCGTAGGCCCGCGGCATTGCGACCCTGCCCCGCGGTGTCTTGCTTATAAAGCCGAGCTGCAAGAGGTACGGCTCGCATACATCCTCGATAGTGGTCGCTTCCTCACCTGTGGAAGCGGCAAGCGTGTCCAGCCCCACGGGGCCTCCGCTGAATTTCACGATTATAGCATTCAGAAGATTCCTGTCCGTATTGTCAAGGCCCAGACTGTCCACCTCAAGTGCGTCCAGGGCCATTTTCGCTATATTGCCGGTTATGATGCCGTCGCCCTTTATCTGAGCAAAATCCCGCACTCTCTTTAAGAGCCTGTTGGCGATCCTCGGAGTGCCTCTTGAACGCATGGCTATCTCTTCCGCGCCGGAATCGTCTATATCCGCCTGTAAAATGCCCGCGGATCTCTTTACTATCATCTTGAGCTCTTTGGTACCGTACATTTCAAGCCTGCATATGACGCCGAATCTGTCCCTTAAAGGAGCAGTCAGAAGTCCTGCGCGCGTCGTGGCGCCCACGAGAGTGAATTTGGGAAGATCCAGTCTGAGAGAGCGCGCCGCCGGGCCTTTACCCATTATTATATCGAAAGCAAAGTCCTCCATGGCGGGGTAGAGTATCTCCTCCACGGAACGGTTCAGCCTGTGTATCTCATCTATGAAAAGCACATCGAAGTCATTCAGATTAGTGAGTATTCCCGCAAGGTCGGCGGCCTTTTCGATCGCGGGGCCTGTCGTTATGCGGAGGTTGACGCCCATTTCGGATGCTATTATGCCGGCCAAGGTAGTTTTGCCGAGGCCGGGAGGCCCGTAAAGAAGCACATGGTCGAGCTGCTCGTGCCTCTGTTTGGCCGCATTTATGAAAACAGACAGGTTTTCGCGGACCTTCTCCTGACCTATGTAGTCTTCAAACCTGCGAGGCCGCAGCGTGCTCTCTTCTATATCCTCCGGGCTCTCGGTGCCCGCCACCAGACGGTGATCCTCTTCGTAATTCATTTTATATCAATCCCAATATTAAAATGTACTTCTCAGCGCTTTTCTCACTGTTTCCTCCAGCGTCATTCCGTCAGTGTAGACCTTTGAAACAAGTGACGCCGCCTCCTTCGAGCTGTATCCCAGCGCCATGAGCGCAACTACTGCATCGGAGCTTATATAGCCCGTGGGAACGGCTTCGTGAGAGCCGGGTGAAAATGTGTCAGACGCTTTGATATCCTTGCTTATCTTATCTTTAAGCTCCAGAACGATGCGCTGCGCGAGCTTAGGGCCCACGCCTTTTGCCTTACATATGGCTTTATAATCTCCGGAGGCCACGGCAAGACTGAATTCAGAAGGGGAGAGCGCGGACAAGACCGAGATACCGGCTTTAGGCCCTACGCCGCTTATGCCGATTATCATCGTGAAAGCGGAAAGCTCTTCTCTTGACCTGAAGCCTACGAGCGATATCTCGTCTTCCTTTACATTCATGTATGTGTAAAGCGTCACGGTATCTCCGTCATTTCCCAATGCTGAAGCCGTAGTGTAAGACGTATATATCTTAAAGCCGACTCCGCCCACGTCAATGACGCAGTAATCCGTGCTTTTATAACGTAAAATTCCCCGTATATATTCAAACATCCCGTGAAACTCCTTTTTATAACGTACTCTGCAATGTACTCCGTAATTATAACACAAGATGATGATTCGTCAAAGACAGGCGGGAGTTTTAGGACAGACACGATCATGCGTTACGGTTTAATGATAAAAATTTATCGAAAATCAATAAAAATATATTGACAAATGAGAATACACAGTATATCCTATATGCGATGAATATTTTTACGGAGGTGTATGTATGCTCAGAATATCAAGTAAGCTGTCGGTATTGCTCTCACTGGCTCTTTGCGTACTCATATTTGTTCTGTGTATTTTCGGAGCGGCGGTGATGCCCGATTTTACGGATCTGCTCATAAAAGCAGGCGTTTTGTCCGCGAAGGTGGGAATAACATCAGGAGAACGCACGATTATACTCATTTTGGCATATTCTGCGCTCGCTGACATAATCGCGGCTGACGCGGTAATGTTCTCGCTGCTTATAAAAATAAGGAAAGGACTCGTTTTCACGCCGCAGAGCGTGTCGCACATACGCGGCATATCATGGTGCTGCATTTTACTGTGCCTGATCTTCTGCGGATTGGGAATTTATTTCAAGCTTGCTTTCATAATCGCTTTTGCGGCGCTCTTTCTCGGCCTGTGCCTTCGCGTTGTCAAGAATGTCATTGAGGAAGCGGCCGAGATCAAATCCGAAAACGATCTTACTGTATGAAAGTAAAGGGATGTTAATATGATAATCATCAATCTTGATGTGATAATGGCAAAGCGTAAAATGTCGCTCAATGTCCTTTCGGACAAGGTGGGCATTACGATAGCCAATCTTTCGATACTTAAAAACAATAAAGCAAAGGCGATACGCTTTTCGACGCTCGACGCCATATGCCGCGCACTGAGGTGCAGGGTAGAGGATATAATCGAATATGCGGATGACGCAGATTCTGCAGCTGCAGATGACAATGAAGACGGTAAGGAGTGACTGCAATGAACAATGAAGTATATGATAACGGAGCATATAACAATGTAGCTGTAAATACAGCCCGGGGCGGCAGAAGATATACGGTATCCGAATCTCTGGCGGCATGGATGTTCCTCATAGCGGGATATGCCTTTTGCCGGGTCTTCCCGGTATTTCAGAAACCACTCGGCGGTTTTCTGTTCACACTCACGCTTTTTTCGGTGAGCGCCGTGTGGCTCAGGCTCAGAAAGGTAAGATTCAAAAAAATACCGGTGATCGTTGTAATATCGGCTGTGATCATATCGCTGAGTCTTGTTTTAACATCAAACGGTTTTCTGTACTTTTTCGCGTTTTCATATGCGCTGGCGGCATATAGCTATTTCATGTATTCAATGTGCTGCAGCGGGTCGGCCGGAGATTTTAACGATTATATCACAGTGGACTTCTTTAAAGCGCTCTTTATAGTGCCATTCTTCTCGTTTGTTGAGATATTCAGGGCCCTTTTCACGGGAAAGGCAAGGGGGAGCGGTAAAACGATACTCGGACTCATAATAGGGATATGTATCGCTCTCGTGCCGACAGTTACGGTAATAGCTCTTCTGTCATACGACAGCGGGTTTGTGAGAATGATTTTAGACATATTTTCATTTGACATTACGGATATAATCTCACATATTGTGAGCATTATATTTGCGGTGCCCTTCGCAATGTATTTTTTCGGACTGTACGCTTCATCCTCGCAGAACAAATGCGATAACATTTTACCGGAGAAGAAATGCGCGGAGTATTCGGGCAGATTGAAGATAGCTCCCGTGTCAACGGTGCTGGCGGCCGTAGTGCCTCTTCTGATCGTATATGTCATATTCTTTATATCTCAGTGGAAGTACTACATTTCGGGCTTTACCGGGGAGCTTCCCGGCGGTCTCAGCTATGCGGACTACGCGCGGGACGGATTTTTCCAGCTGTGCACAGTGGCATTCATAAATCTGATCGTCATGATATCGATCATAATTTTTATGAAGAGGAGCAGCCGCGTGCATGCCGCGGTACTTAAGATACTGTCGGTTACCTATTCCGTATTTACGCTTATTCTCATAAGTACGGCGATCGCCAAAATGGTGATGTACATCAACTGCTACGGACTCACGCAGAAAAGGGTGTACGCTTCGTGGTTCATGGCGGTGCTGGCCGTTATATTCATAATAATGATAGTGAAACAGTTTGTGCGCTGTCTGAATGCGGCGGCTGCTTCTGTCATGGCGGCTGTGATAATGTTCGCGGCGCTGGCACTTCCCGATGTGGACTCACTGATAGCGAAATATAACGTAGACCGGTATATTGACGGTAAAATGAGCTATGTGGACGTTTATTCCATATTCGATCTCGGTGATTCCGGCGTGCCGGAGCTCGTACGCCTTTCCGAAAATCTCAAGGGTAAGATCGAAAACGGCGACACTTCGGAGATCACAGCCGATATGTATGAAAGTCTTGAGATGTATTTCAGGGAGATACGGTATGATTACAGGAATGAAAGAGGTATTTTCTCGGTGACCGTTCCGTATGTGCAGGCCAAAAACGCGCTTGAAAGTGTCTCATAGTTATGTAATAATATGCCCGTATATAAATCTATTTGAAGGATGAGAGAAATATGGGCGGGATATTCGGTGTTTGCATGGAAGGCGAATGTGTGACGGATCTTTTCTTCGGAACGGATTATCATTCACATCTGGGAACAAGACGCGGAGGTATGGCGGTCTTTGACGGTAAGCGTTACAACAGAGCCATACATAATATAGAGAATTCACCCTTCAGAACGAAATTCGAGGACGATCTGTATGAGATGAAGGGACATATGGGAATAGGGTGCATAAGCGACGACAGGCCGCAGCCTATCGTTTTAAATACCGGTCTGGGAACTATCGCCGTAGTCACCGTAGGCCGTATTAACAATAAAGCCGCTCTTACGAAGGAGCTCATAGAAGACAGAGGCGCGTATTTTACGGAAATGAGCGACGGGGATATAAACGACACGGAGCTGGTTGCTTCTCTCATATGCAGCTGCGGGAGCGTGCCTGAGGGCATAAAGCATGCTCAGGACAAGATAGAAGGCTCTATGACAATGCTCGTGTCGGCGGACGGCGGAATATATGCCGCGCGCGACAGATACGGCCGCACGCCGCTACTCATAGGCAAAAAGCAGGACGGCGTCAACGGTTACTGCGCGAGTCTTGAATCTTTTGCATATATAAATCTCGGATACAGGACTCATTACGCGCTCGGCCCCGGAGAGGTTGTTTTCATAACGCCTGACAGCATGACTGTTGTGGCGGAGGCGCGGAAGCAGCTTAAGATGTGCACGTTTCTGTGGCTTTATTACGGATTCACGGCTTCCGACTATGAGGGCGTGAATGTGGAAGAGATGAGGAACAGATGCGGAAGGAGCATGGCCGAGCAGGACATTGAAAATAAGACGACTGTTGACGCGGATTATGTAGCCGGGATCCCGGATTCGGGCACGCCGCACGCTATAGGATATGCGAACAGATCCGGTATTCCTTTTGCAAGACCTCTTCTTAAATACACGTCCACGTGGCCGAGAAGCTTTACGCCTAAGGATCAGAGCAAGAGGAATCTCATTGCGAGAATGAAGCTCACTCCCGCGGATGCGCTCATTAAAGACAAAAAGCTGCTGCTCATAGACGACTCGATAGTAAGGGGAACGCAGCTCAGAGGCATGATGGATATGCTCTTATCTTACGGAGCGAAGGAGCTCCACGGCAGGATAAGCTGCCCGCCGCTCCTGTACAACTGTAAATATCTTAATTTCACACGTTCTTCAAAGGAAAGTGAGAATATCGCAAGGCAGGCCATTATGAAGCTCGAGGGAACGGATACCGTTACGGATGAACAGATATCCGAATACACCGAATTCGGCTCCGCCAAATACCTGAACATGGTTGAGGATATACGAATAAAGCTCAATTTCAACACTTTATGCTATCATTCTCTTGACGGCATGCTGGGCTGCGTCGGAATAGACAAATGTAAGCTCTGCACATACTGTTGGACGGGCAGGGAATGATTTATACAGATTTACTTTTTGATCGAGGTTTGTAATGAAGAGAAGGATAATTTTAATCATCATTTTGGTGATAAGTATGTTGATGTTGAGCTCTTGTACTGCTCTGTATA
>CANQOI010000044.1 GCA_947625435.1 uncultured Clostridia bacterium
CATCCTTCCGTGATAGGCTGGTGTCCCTTCAATGAGACGTCCGGCACGGCGGGAGACGACACAGTGGGCACTGTATATGAAATGACAAAGCGCGTCGACCCGTCCCGTCCCGTCATAGACACCAGCGGTTGGTATCACCACATAACACGCGACGGAAGACCCGGTACGGACATATACGATTTTCACGATTACGAGCAGTCCGCATCCGTGCTCGCAGAGAAGCTGAGGCCATATTCGGAGGGCACCGTACCGCCGCATGCGCCCCTTACGCCCAAAGAGGCATGGCACGAGGATACGCCTTATTTCATAAGCGAATTCGGAGGCACGAGATGGGCAAAGGACGGGGACCCGGGCTGGGGCTACGGCGAGGGGCCCAAAACGGAGGAGGAATTCACGGAGCGTTTCGGCGCGCTCGTCACAATGCTCCTGAACGATCCGAAGATATGCGCATTCTGTTATACGCAGCTGACCGACATAGAGCAGGAGGTAAACGGGCTGTATACGTACGACAGAAAGCCCAAATTCCCTCCGGAGCTCATACGAAAATATGTTTCGCAGCCGGCGGCCTGCGAAGCGGAAGAATAAAATACAGAAACGTTATCTACCCGTCGATCTCGTCTTCTATGCGTATGAGACGGTTGTATTTGGCAACGCGCTCCCCTCTGCAGGGAGCGCCTGTTTTTATAAAGCCCGCGTTGAGTCCCACCGCCAGGTCCGCTATAACGGTATCCTCCGTTTCACCGCTCCTGTGTGAGATCACGGTGTGAAATCCGTTCGCGCGCGCCAGCGACACCGTCTCTATCGTCTCTGTTACCGTGCCTATCTGATTCGGTTTGATCAGCACCGAATTTCCCGCCTTTAATTTTATGCCCTTTCTCAGTCTGTCGACATTCGTCACAAAAAGATCGTCTCCCACTATACCGTAAAGACCTATGCCGTCAAGGTCCGCGGTGAGCTTCTGCCATCCGTTCCAGTCGTCCTCTCCGAGCGGATCCTCAACGGAGAAAACGGGATATCTGGCGCAAAGGTTCACCCAGTTTTTTATGAGCTCCCCGCCGGAATAACGCACGCCGCGTTTAGGCATGACGTAGCTGTCATCCGCCGCCCACTCGCTTGCGGCAATGTCCAGCGATATCATAAAATCCTCCGGATATCTGTAGCCTGCCAGCTCTATGGCCGTTAAAATGAGCTCTATAGCTTCGCTGTCATCCTTCAGATTGGGCGCAAAGCCGCCCTCATCCCCTACCGCGCCCGAAAGTCCGCGTTTTACGATTATGTCCCTGAGCTTGTGATAGACCTCGCAGCAGCGCCTTATGCCCTCTTTAAATGAAGGCATGTTCATGGGCACGATCATAAATTCCTGTATGTCTATGTTGTTTGAAGCGTGAGCGCCGCCGTTTATGACATTCATCATAGGCACCGGAAGCGTCCTGCCGGCTATGCCTCCCACATATCTGTAAACAGGCTGAGCGCATACGTACGCGCCCGCATAAAGGCACGCTATGGAAACGGCGAGCACCGCATTAGCTCCGAGATTTGACTTATCCTGCGTGCCGTCGCATTTTATGAGCGCTTCATCTATCTTATGCTGCTCGGTGCACGGCATGCCGGCGACGGCTTTGGATATAACGGACGTGATATTGTTCACGGCGTGTGTGACGCCCTTTCCCCCGAAGCGGGACGGATTATTGTCCCTGAGCTCCAGCGCCTCATGCTCTCCCGTAGATGCTCCCGACGGTGAAATGCCCCTGAAGCGCATCCCCGACTTAAGTATCACCTCGGCCTCCACAGTGGGATTCCCCCTTGAGTCTATTATCTCTCTTCCGCGTACGCTTTCTATCACCGATTCACATAAAAACATTTTACCACTCCCGAGTTCCGGCTTTTTATACGTATTGTTGCCGTAAAAAAGGATTTATATACAGTTAAAATCTTGTACAAAAAGGCGTAATATGGTATCATCTGTCTAATCGGAGGTAGCAAGGCATGAATCTATCGTGGAATGAATTTTGTGACAGAGTTTACGGATGTTTTATAGGAAAATGCATAGCGGGCACCGTGGGAGCGCCGTATGAAGGCTACAAGGGAATAATGGACGTAGAGTATTCTCCGGAGCTCTTCGGTCAGGCGCAGGAAAGCACCGTGCCCAACGACGATCTCGATCTTCAGGTGCTCTGGCTTGAGGTCATAGAAAAAACAGGAGCGAATTTCACATCCGATGACCTTGCAAAGGCATTTTACGAAAAATGTCCGTACGCTCCCGGAGAATACGCCACATTCAAGAAGAATTACGAGCTCGGTCTGAAGCCTCCTCTCACCGGCTCATACAACAATAACTATTATAAAGAAGGCATGGGCGCGCCTATACGCGCCGAAATATGGGCGTGTCTGGCTCCGTGCGAGCCCCGCCTTGCCGCAGAGCTGGCCGCCAAAGACGCGTGCCTCGACCACGAGGGTGAATCCGTCATAGCCGAGCAGTACATAGCCGCTCTCGAATCCCTCGCATTCACGGGTAAATACGACATACAGACCCTCATAGTGAAAGCGCTGTCATATATTGACGAAAATTCAAAATTCAGCATCCTGGTGGGCAAGGTGATCGATCTGTGCGGCAGGAGCAAGGACTGGAAACAGATACTCACCCTCATACTGCGCGACTACGGGCACCCGGACTGCACGAATATGTACCAGAACATGGCCATAATCATAATGGCTCTCCTTCTCGGGTGCGGCAATTTCATAACGACCGTCATGCTGGCTCTCAACTGCGGATTCGACACGGACTGCACATGCGCAACGGCAGGCTCCATAATAGGAATATGCGAAGGGGCGCGTTCTCTTAACCGCAAATTCAAATTCGGCGAGTGCCGCTACACGCTGGGCGTGAACACAAAGAGGCGCACGGACCGGGTCATAGATTTGGCGCTGGACATAGCGAGAGCGTCGATGCTTTTCACCGAGAGATACAAAAAGACCGTGATAAAGGGCGCTCCCGTGGGTAAAATGCCCTCCATTGAATCAAAATCGTCATTTCCCCTGAGCATAAGCGCGGAATACGAGAACAACGACCCCACGATATCCCCCGGACAGACAAAGCACATAATGATAAGGATAGAACCGCTCATGCGCATCAAGATATCGGGAACTATCAAGTTCTCGGTGCCTAAGGGCTTTTCCGTATCGCCCGAGGTCAAAAAATTCAGGATAGGCATGTTCAATCCCGATTTCACGATAACTGTCTCTGCGGCAAAGGACATACCCGTCCTCATGGAGAAAAACATCATACAGTGCTCCGTTAAGCTGGAAAATGACGACGTATACAGGCAGTCGTTCGGCCTCGTGGGATCTCAGATATGGAAGGTATACGGCCCATTCTGGGAGAATACGTCATACGCCCCTCCGCCGCACGCCATGGAATCCTACTATAAATCACTGCCCGCGGGCAGCAATGAAAGCGAATCCCTCACCATAATGAGGCAGTTCCACCTCAATATGAAGGCCGACTGGAAGAAGGAATATCTGGAGGAGCAGCTGCTGGGCAATGCGGTGCTGCCTCAGGAGCTCATAGACGACCCCACATACAGAGGCTTCACGGTATATATACACAGAGACAAATTCAGCTTCGACGATTTCATGTCCAATACGATGCCCTGCGTCGTGTATCTTGTGCGCGACGTATATGCCGAGAAGGATATGACAGTGAGCCTTCAGGTGGGACACTGCGACGTTTTCAGACTGTGGAAGGACGGAGATCTGCTCGCATATTCCGATTCCGTCGAGCACTGGACGCCCGAGAACATACATGTGAGGAACATCACGCTCCACAGAGGCTGCAACAGATTTGTGGTAAAGGCCGCGCGCTCATCGTCTGTTTCCGATTTCAGCATGATGTTCACAAAAGACGGCCCTTGTACGGACATCATAACGGATCTGGGAAGCGGAAGGCTTTGAGCAGGCGCCGTATAATACATTTTACCATGGCATATACCGGCACTGCGGCTATTATGCCCGCAAGGCCGAAGAATTCCTCGCCTATAAATACTATTATTATGACCGTAACGGGATGAATGCCCAGATTCCCTTCTATTATCTTCGGTGAAAGGAACCGGTTGTCAAATTGCTGCACGGCTATGAAGAGCGCGGCCGTCCAGAGCGCTTTTGACGGAGATACGGTGAGCGCCGTAAGGACGGGCGCCGCGGCGCCTATAAAGGGGCCGAAATACGGCACCGTATTTGAAAGGCCGCCTATAACTCCGAGAAGCAGCGCGTAAGGCACCCCTATGAGCGCGAGGCCCGCCGCTTCTGTCACGCCTATCACGGCGGCCACGAGAAGCTGTCCCTGTATGAATTTAGCGGATATCATTCCGAGCTCATCCGCCGCGGCGCTGAGGCCGCTCCTCCATCTGTACGGGAACAGCCCGTATATGCCGTTGAGTATCGCGGTCTTGTCCTTCAAAAAATAATAAGTAATGACGAGCGACGTCACACCGCCCACTGCAATATCGGATATCCTGCCGCAGGATGACAATGCGGCCCGCGCCGAGACCGCGCCCGATAACTTACTGTCCGCAAGCTCGCAGAAAGAAGCGGCTATCGACGATGCCTTTTCCCTGAAGGAGGAATATCTTTCCGGTATGAGCCCGCATATGCAGTCCGTAAATTTTTCCTCTATGACGTCTTTATTTTCGATTATATCCGCGGCGCTGCCCGCAACCGCCGGTACCAGAAACGCAAGAACGGCGGCGAGTATCAGCAGAAAGACCGAGAAGACAACGGCGCAGGCCGTGTCCCGCGTAATGCGTCTGTGCTTTTTTGCCATATGATCCACGGCGGGACCGAGCATATATGCCAGCACCGCCGCAGCGGCGAGAGGTATCAGCACCGCCGACAGCCTTCTGCGCAGTATCACTGCCGGTATACATATGACTGCCACAGGTATGATCGGTATGAGATTACGCAAAAGGCTGACGCGGCGGTCCATTATCTCAGCTTACCCGCCGCTTCGCGCGCCGCCCGGCTTATACATCTGCACGCGCGCCCGGCGGCGCTCCTGAGGGCTCCGCACCTGTCCTCACATGCGGCGTAGGCAGCGCACGAGCCTGCCAATGCGCCCACGGCGGCGCCCGCCGCCATACCTTTCAGCACTGCGCACATACATTTATCATGCATTTTCATCTTCATCTTCATTTTCGTTCACACTCCCCGCTATTATATATTCATTACCGAATTCTACTCCGTCCCTCATAAAAACGATCCTTCTTCCCTCTATCATGTCGTTCATGAAGCCCTTTGACAGCTCAAAGCCCTCGAGAGAGCCCGTCTCCGTATCGAATACCATATCGTGCACGACTCCCAGCTTCTCTCCCGTCTGAGATACAACGCTCCTGCCCATCATTTCGTCAAGACCGCTTCCGGTACTGAGACCGGATCTTTTAGAGTATCTTTTCACGCAGTTTTCACTGTATACGACGCACACGTCACGGCTCAGCTTGAGTATATCGTCAAGTAAAATATATTTTCTGGAAAATCTCCCGGTAAAACCGTTCTCACTCTCCAGCATAAAACCTTTAACGCTGTTGTCGCCGTCATAAAGAGCGTCTCCGATAAATCCGAGTCTGCCCTCATCCTTAAGGCACACAACGCATGCGCCTTTACAGTCAAGAATACGAATCATATATCATCACCTCTTTATCCGGGAGCGGTCCCCCACAGTAAAAACGCAGTTGTATATTCTGCAGAAAAATGGTTAAATATACATGCAAAAATTTTAAGGAGTGTATCTATGATATTGAAAAAGCATAAAAACACAGGTCTGACCGCTCCGGATATATTATTGCCCGCAGAGAACACGGATATGTATAAATGGGCCGTCGTGGCATGCGATCAATATACGTCCGATCCCGATTATTGGCGCGACGTTGAAAATATAGTCGGGGATTCCGACTCAACATACAATTTCATGCTGCCCGAGATATATCTGGAAGAAAGCGACGCGGATGAAAGGATAGAAAAAATAAACGCACGCATGAAGGAATACGCAGACAGCGGCTTTTTCAGAGAATTCAGGAATTCATTCATACTCACAAGGAGAAAAACCCCGTACTCGCCCGTGCGCACGGGACTCGTTGCGGCGGTGGATCTCGAAAAGTACGACTATAACAAGGGCTCCGCATCGCTCATACGGGCAACGGAAGGCACCGTTACAGAGCGCATACCGCCCAGAATGAAGATACGCAAAAATGCTGTCTTCGAGATGCCTCACATCATGATACTGACAGACGATCCGGACAGGACCGTGACGGAGCCTGCGGCAAGGGCAATCCTTTCAAGGGGGGTCAAGCCCGTTTACGACACCGATCTTATGAAAGGCGGAGGGCACATAAGCGGATATCTTATAAATGAAGAAACGGAGCCGGATGTATTTGACGGCATATTTGACGCTCTTGATGAGCTTTACGACAGGTCGAACGGATTCATGTACGCCGTGGGAGACGGAAATCATTCTCTGGCTTCGGCCAAATGCCATTATGAATATCTGAAGCAGGCCGGGCTTCCGTGCGAGAGGGCAAGATACGCCATGGCGGAGATAGTCAATCTTCACGATGAGGGTATAATCTTCAGACCCATACACAGAGTGCTGTTCGGCGCGGATGCGAAGGATGTACTGAGCTATACATATGATATCACGCGCACATACGATACTTCGGAGGGATTTTACGAAATAGGATATGTCACAAAGGATGGGCGCGGCACCGTTCGCATACCGCGGAGCGTGCACATGCTTGAATGCGGGGCTCTCCAGGCAGTTCTTGACGGATATATCAGCGCGCATCCGTCGTGCAGGATCGATTACATACACGGAGAAGACGAAGTCCGGCAGCTGGCGGCATCCCGCGGCGGCATGGGATTTTTCCTTCCCGAAATGAGCAAGGACATGCTGCTCCCCACCGTTTCACGCATGGGCGCTCTTCCGCGTAAAACGTTTTCAATGGGCGAAGCTCCCGAGAAGCGTTATTACATAGAGTGCCGCTCCATCATTGACAATCAAAGAAAAATATTTTAACATATGGTCATTATAAAAGCGAATAAGAGCGGAGGTAAACGATTATGATCAAGATAACATTTATGGGCGCGGGAAGCACTGTTTTTGCCAAAAACGTTCTCGGGGACTGCATGGTCTCGCCGGACATAGGAGCCATGGACATTGCTCTTTACGACATAGATGCGGAGCGTCTCAGTGATTCGAAGCTCATGCTTGACGCGATAAACAGGAATTACGGCAAGAAGGCGCGTATAAAGACTTATCTCGGCGTAGAAAAAAGGAAGAGCGCTCTCAGGAACGCAGATTTTGTAATAAACGCCATACAGGTGGGAGGCTACGAGCCCTGCACCGTTACGGATTTTGAGATACCCAAGAAATACGGCCTCCGTCAGACAATAGCCGACACTCTCGGCATAGGAGGCATATTCAGAGCTCTTCGCACCATACCGGTAGTGCTCGATTTCATACACGATATGGAGGCCGTGTGCCCGGACGCTCTGTTCATAAACTACACGAACCCCATGGCCATGATAACCGGCGCCATACAGCGCGCATCGTCCGTCAGGTCCGTGGGCCTGTGTCACAGCGTTCAGGCATGTGCCGGCGGACTGCTGGTGCCTCTGGGCATGCCGTACGACGAAAAAGTGCAGTATAAGATAGCAGGTATCAACCATCAGGGCTGGCTTCTTGAGATCTCAAGGAACGGAGAGGATCTCTATCCGGAAATAAAGAGACGTTCCCTTGAACAGGGCGCTCCCGCATATGACCGGGTGCGTCATGAGATAATGCATAAATTCGGCTACTATGTGACAGAGTCCAGCGAACATTCGTCCGAATATATGCCTTATTTCATAAAATCCGCCCATCCTGAGCTCATAGAGCGCTTCAACATACCTCTCGACGAATATCCGAGGCGCTGTGTGAATCAGATAAACGAATGGAATCACAGAAGAGAGCTGCTCGTAAATCAGAACAAGCTGGAGCACACGCGTACGCACGAGTACGCATCGTACATAATAGAGGCCATGATGTACAACCGTCCGTATAAGCTGGGCGGAAATGTACTGAATGAGGAAGGACTCATTTCAAATCTGCCGCGCAATGCCTGCGTTGAGGTTCCCTGCCTTATAGACGCGTCGGGCGTTCAGCCCGTTGCCGTGGGAGCGCTCCCTCCGCAGCTGGCGGCTCTCAATATGACGAATATAAATCCTCAGCTGCTGGCCATAGAAGCCGCCCTTACGGGAAAGAAGGAACACATATACCATGCCGCGCTCCTGGATCCGCACACATCCGCAGAGCTCACGATAGACGAGATAATCTCCATGTGCGACGAGCTCATCGAAGCTCACGGCGATTGGCTCCCCAAATATCACTGACGGCTGAAATGAATATACTCATAACTATCGACAACCGCTATACAGAACCGGCACGGGTCATGCTCTCGTCTCTTTTGCGCAAGAACAAGGGCACGCAGTTCGATATATATGTGCTCCATTCTTCTCTCACCGGTGAAAATATCGCCGCCCTCGAAAGCGTACTCGAGCCGGGCCGCTCAAAGCTCCATACCGTTAAGATAACGACTGACGGGCTGCTCGACTCGGCTCCCACTACCGACAGATATCCCAAAGAAATGTATTTCAGGATATTTGCCGCGAGGTACCTGCCTGAGCAGCTCGACAGGATACTCTATCTCGACCCCGATATAGTCGTGAACGGAAGCCTTACGGATCTGTACGAAATGCCTCTTGACGGCTATCTCATAGCCGCCGCCACGCATGTGCATGAGATAATGCGTAAGATAAATGTCATAAGACTTGATATGCATGAGGACGGTACGTATATAAACTCCGGCGTTCTGCTGATGAATCTCCGCGCTCTCAGAGAAGAACAGGACTGCAACGAGGTGTTTGATTATATAAAGAAATACAAATACCTGCTCATGCTCCCCGATCAGGACGTTTTGAGCGGTCTGTACTCTGACAGGATCATTCCCATAGACGCCTGCAGATACAATATGACGGAGCGTCTGTTCAGATATTGCAGGATGGACGATGACACAAAGGATATAAACTGGGTAAGATCCAATTCCGCCATAATACATTACTGCGGCAGGAACAAGCCGTGGAAGGAAAATTATATAGGCAAGCTTGACGTTTTCTACCGCTTTTCGGTAAGGCATATGAAGGTGTACTCCGAGAGCGGCACCTGACCCTTTCTGGAATTTTTTTCAAGTTTAAAAATATGATCGGAGGCAATAATCAATATAAATCAATACGGAATATGAGAGGTATGATTTATGTTGATGAACAAGGTCGAGATATGCGGCGTAAACACAAGTAAGCTTCCCGTTCTTTCTGCCGAAGAGAAAAGAAATCTGCTGGGCAGGATAACGAGCGGCGACAGCGAGGCACGCGACAGGTTCATACAGGGCAATCTCCGCCTTGTATTAAGTGTCATACAGCGTTTCAACAACCGCGGCGAGCCGGCCGACGATCTGTTCCAGGTGGGATGTATAGGACTCATAAAGGCAATAGATAATTTCGACATTTCACAGGACGTACAGTTCTCGACATATGCCGTGCCTATGATAATAGGCGAGATACGGCGCTACTTAAGAGACAACAATGCCATACGGGTGAGCCGCTCTTTAAGGGACATGGCATACAAGGCTATGCAGGTAAGAGAGCAGCTCTTTTCTGAAAACAACAGGGAACCCTCTGTGAGCGAGATAGCAAAAAGGCTCGATGTGGGCTGTGAGGAGCTCGTTATGGCTATCGATTCAATACAGGACACCGTTTCGATGTTCGAGCCCGTTTTCCAGGACGGTACGGACACCGTGTGCGTCATGGATCAGATAAAGGATGAGGAGAACACGGATTCGGCCTGGGAGCAGACGATCACGGTAAACGAGGCCATGAAAAGGCTTTCCGACAGAGAACAGATGATAATCAACATGCGCTTTTTTGAAGGGCACACCCAGACCGAGATCGCAAACGAGATAGGCATAAGTCAGGCTCAGATATCGCGCCTTGAGAAGAACGCTCTCAAGCACCTCAGAAAATATGTGTGACGCCGCAGCGCGTCGCTGCTCAGACCTTATATCGCGCCCTCATCCGATCGAAGCGACCGTATACGCGTTCACTTTTATGCCTTCATAGCCTTCAAGTCTCCTGAAGCTCACTGTCCTGCTCTCTCCCGGCAGCAGCGGGAAGCAGTTGTCGGCGGATACTATGCGCCCTTCGAGCTCAGCGGCGTGTATATAGCTTTCTGCCGTGAGCGTGACAGTGCACGCTTCTTCATCTACCGAATATACGAGCTCGTTTTCACGAACGGGCATTAACGACAGCGCGCCGTTCCGGTAAAATGCGCGGTCGCTGTTTTCCGGGGACTCTATGTCTGCTATCAGCATCTCACCGTCCCGTATCGCGGGGCACGAATATATCACGGCAGATGCGCCGCCTTCTATGTCTGCCTCGGCCGATCCCATTATATCGTATTTTGTAAGATCCGGCGCGAGCCTGTATATCTTCGCGCGCACGTGAACCGGGTGCGCCGTGTCATTTACGGCGCTCAGCGTCAGGCATCCGCTCAAGCTGTCGCCAGAAGGAGCCCCTCCTGCCTTCCCTGCCTCTCCTGCCTTCCCTGCCTCTGCCGTACAGTCAAAGGAGCCTATCACGGGTCTTGCCGCCCTCTTAAAGCTGTAGAAAGCGTCCTTGGGGTTGTTGTAATGATCTATGAGCGCCCACCCGGAGGCCGCCGGCCAGCAGTCGTTAAGCATCCAGAAAATGATCCCGGAGCAGAACCACTTTTCCCTTCTCGCCTGCTCCATCACGACGCGCAGCCACTCATACTGTATATATCTCAGCTTGAACGCGCGGTCATATCCGTCCGTGAAATGTCCGAGCACCTTTTCGGCGAATTCGCACATATAATCGAATACCTCTTTTTTAAGGGCGGGATTGTTCTTGGTGTGCGCGCGCCACATGGAATCGTCATTTCCGAATATATCTTCATCAGTCATAAAACGCCTCAGCGACGGAACGGAAACGGCTCCGAGCTGCGGCTCCTCGGCAATAAAGCGCGCGCGGTACCTCTTGAGCACCTCTTTATAATCAGAAAGCGGCCCCGGCTTTTCGAAATATTCAAACGTCCTGTCAAGGAACTGCGTGTTATGAGTCGTGCCTACCGTGTTCGAAGCATATTTTTTGCCGCCGTAAGGGCTGGAAGGCAAAAATTCCCGGTAGGGATCCAGCCTGTACAGCACAGGCGCTATGCCGTAATATGCCGACCGTCTTCCCCAATGATCCGGATCCGTATCGCATCCGTTCACGGCATTTTCATTGTCTCCGCTCCACCACATAAGGCAGGGCTTGTTTCGTATGAGCTTTGCAGCATAGGCGGCCTCGTCCTGAAGAGCGGATATGAATCCTTCCTTTTCCTCGGGATAATGCCCGCACGCCATGAGAAAATCCTGCGTGACCATTATGCCGAGCCTGCTGCATTCGTTATAAAAATGCTCCTTTTCAAACGCTCCTCCGCCCCATATGCGAAGAATGTTCAGACCCATTTCGGCAGCCAGCTCAAGAATTTCAGTCATCCTGCCCTCATTTGCTCCCGTTTCAAAGGGCTCGCAGGGCACCCAGTTGGCGCCCTTGCACATTATCTTAACGCCGTTTACCTTGAGTATAAAACCGGATGATACCGTATTAAGATCATAATCGGGATTTCTTATCATATCGCACTTGAGCGCCTCGGCGCTTCCGGGAGCGTCCTTTATCTGCTGTATCTTTACCGTTCTTATGCCTATATTTTCCGAAAATATCTTCTTTTCGGGATCATCCCCGTCAAGCACCGTAAAATTGTAAAGCGGCTGCTCTCCGTAGCCTGCGGGATACCAGAGCCGTGCATCCGGCACATCGAAGGAAAGGCGCACGAAGGGCTCGTCGCAATACCGCTCCTTTTCATACACGGCGCGCCCGTCGGGATCCGTGAGTATGAATTTAAGGATCCTGCCTTTATAAGGCGCGCCGAACGTGATATCCGCGCCCAAGGACGCCGATTCCTCATCAGCGCATTTTGTATACAGATATACATCCGGGAATATCTCGTTCTCATCCGTGATCACAAGACTCGCACTGCCAATGCCGCAGGAAATAAAGCGATCCACCCAGTCCCAACCGTATGTGCACTGCATGCGCCTCGTATGAAGGCGCTCCGTCGTAAAAGCTCCCGGGCGGCTCTCACAGCCTTCGACGCTCGCCACAGGCGACGCGAATCTTATCTCTATGCTGTTGACACCGTCTCTGAGCGCGCCGTCGGCGTTGAAAGTATGGCTTATATTTCCGTTCTCGCGGCGGCCGAGGAGCACGCCGTTGAGATATATGTCGCAATATGTGTCAAGGCGCTCAAACCTGAGCGCCGCATGACCGTGTTTCCCTTTATATTCAAATTCGCGCGTGTACACATAGGAGCACAGCTCGAATCTGCGCACATTTTCGGCATTATCCCGGTAAAATATATCCTCCGGCAGCCTGCCGTTCCTTATAAGATCGTTTACGGTGCTGCCCGGCACGCTGCCTTCAAAATCAAAGTCCTTGCCTTGCCCTCCGAAAATGCACCTCGCGTTCCATTTTCCGTTAAGTGAGGTTATATTCATGCTTCTTCTGTATCAAATACGGCATGCTCCTGCATGGCCGTTATGTTCTTTGTGCCGAGCTCTTCCATCCATGCGCGCACCTCGAGCGTTTTCCATGGGCCCGTTCCCGGCTGCCATCCGCCCGGAGTGTTCGTCCAGAGCCAATCCGGCGTGGGCCAGAAAGCATAGCGCGGTGAGATCGCCTTGTATACCGGAAGATCCACGCCGTTCTGTCCGTGGTGCGCCATCTGAACGGCATCTGCTCTGAATACGGACATGTCGTCTTTATGCTTTTCGAGCATTTCCTCTCCGCCGCGCACTCCGAGATCTCCCATAAATATCATCTTAAAATGCTTATCATCCGATATCCTTTCGTCAAGCTTGAATGCCACCGACAGATTGTTTATCTCATCTCTTCCTATATCGGGCTCAAATACGCGTAAAATGTCTATATGTACGTTATCCAGGTCAAACGCCTCTCCCTCTCTCAGCACATGGAGCGGGTAAGGAGTTATCTCAAACGCGTTCATGACGCGCTTTATATCATTCTCGGTCCCTGCGGGATCTACGGGAATGAACGAGTCGGGAGTCGGGCAGTAATAAACGCATCCCACCGTAATGTCTGTATCCTTTCTCTCCGACATGCCGGCAAAAACATCGTGGTGATCGTGATGCGGATGCGTGAGGAACCACATATCTATATGTCCGCCGTGTTCGGCTGCAAGGCGCTTGAACTCGGCCGTATCTCCGTCCGTTCCGCCGTCTACGGCTATGATCTTACCGTTCTTCGTAACAATGATAAATCCCATCATCTGGCTCATTGTGGAATTGTGAAGCATTATGATTTTCATGTGTTTATCTCCTTCTTTCAATGTAAAAAAAGCTTTTCAATATTATACTTTGACGATATAATAAATGCAATTACAAACTTTCACCGGAGGTACATTTTAATGCACAGGATACTTGAACTGCTTGAGAAGAACAATTCACTCACGGCCGCGGATATAGCGGTGATGCTCGATATGAGCGAGGATGAGGTAAACGCCGCGATAGAACAATTTAAAAAGGAAGGCGTTATAATCGGAAGTAAGATTCTCGTTGACTGGCAGAAAACTACCCGTGAATATGTTTCCGCTCTCATAGAGGTCAAGGTAACCCCCCAGTTCGGCAAGGGATTTGACCAGATAGCGGAAAGATTTTACCAGTATGAGCAGGTAAAGACGGTATACCTCATGTCGGGAACATATGATCTGCTCCTTCTTATAGAGGGCAGAACGCTCAATGAGGTGGCTCTTTTCGTTGCCGAGCAGCTGGCGCCCATGGATACGGTCATAAGCACGGCGACCCATTTTGTGCTTAAAAAGTATAAACAGGACGGCGTGATGTTCGAGAAGCCTCAGGAGGACGAAAGACTGGTGGTGATGGTTTGAATTTTACAAATATATTGAACCGTACTCTGGCAGGTCTCCCGCCCTCGGGCATACGCAGGCTTTTCGATATAGCGGCCACTATGGACGACGTTATCTCACTGGGGATAGGAGAGCCCGATTTTCCCACTCCGTGGCACATAAGGAATGCGGCGATACACACGCTCGAGAAGAGCAGGACGAAATATACGGCTAATGCCGGCATGGCCGAGCTGAGATGTGAGATAGCGTCTTATCTTAAGAGGCGCTTCGGCCTCGCATACGACCCGGGCAGGCAGATACTCGTGACCGTCGGCGGCAGCGAAGCGATAGATATAGCCATGAGAGCGCTCATAGAGCCGGGAGACGAGGTGATAGTGCCCACTCCCAGCTTTGTATGCTACGGCCCTCTGGCAGAGCTCTGCGGCGCAAAGGCTGTGAACATACAGCTCCGCCCCGAGGACGATTTCAGACTGACGCCGAAGCTTTTAAGGAATGCGATAACGGATAAGACTAAGATACTCGTACTCCCCTTTCCCAACAATCCCACAGGCTCCGTCATGGGCAGGTCGGATCTTGAAGCGATAGCGGACGTGCTCAGGGGCACGGATATAATCGTACTTTCAGACGAAATATATGCCGAGCTGACATATACGGACGAAAGGCACGTTTCGATCGCGTCGATACCCGGCATGAAGGAGCGCACGGTGCTCGTAAGCGGATTTTCAAAGGCTTATTCCATGACGGGATGGCGCCTCGGATATGCGTGCGCCGAGCCCGAGGTCATATCCGCCATGACAAAGCTTCACCAATATGCCATCATGTGCGCGCCCACCACGAGCCAGTTCGCGGCTATCGAAGCGCTCAGAAACGGCGACGACGACATAGCCGAAATGCGAAGCGAATACAATTACAGGCGCAGATTTACGGTGCACGGCTTCAACAAGCTCGGGCTTTCGTGCTTCGAGCCTCTGGGAGCATTCTACTGTTTCCCTTCGGTACGGCCTACGGGAATGACTTCCGACGATTTCTGCGGCAGCCTTCTCGAAAAGGAGCATGTGGCATTGGTGCCCGGCACGGCATTCGGAGCGGGCGGAGAAGGCTTCGTGCGCGTGTCGTACGCATATTCGATAGATCACATAAAAAAGGCTCTTTCTTCCATAGAGCACTTTTTAAATAATATCTGACAGTAAAATACACACGGAGGTGCGTGTAAAATGTGGATTTCCGAAGGAAGCAAATGGATATGGGCGAGAGGCTGCGAATACGGCGAGAACTGTTACTGCGAATTCAAGGACGATTTTACGCTCGGCGGCTATCCCGAAAATGTACTGCTGCGCATAAGCGCCGACACACGTTATGCCGTATGGATAAACGGAAGATTCGCGGGCTTCGGGCAGTATCCGGATTATGCCGAATTCAAGACATACGAAACGATCGATATAACCGGCCTTACCGTTCCGGGCGATAACAATATACACATTGCCGTTTATTATCAGGGCACCGACACATCTACATACAGGCGCGGTCAGGCAGGAGTCTTATTCGATATCATCGCGGACGACGCGGCGGTCGCTATGAGCGGAGCCTCAACGCGCTCACGCGTGATACCCGGCTTCAGGTGCGGCCCCATGGAGCTCATAAGCCCGCAGCTCGGTTATTCATTTGAATATGATTCGCGCGAGGCCGCAGACGGCGCAAAATGGCTCGGATCTCGCATTGTAAACGGCCCGCGCAATCTGTATGCAAGGCCCGTGCCGCGCCTTGAGCTCAAAAAGCGTGCCGCCGCAAAAATAACGGCGCAAGGTTTTTTCATGCTCCATCCCGCATACAGAGAAGCGTGCACGGCAGAGATAATGCAGCGCGCCTTTCTGTCATCGGCCGAGATGCAGGATATATCCGTGTCCGCTCCCGCCCTGCTGTCG
Source organism: uncultured Clostridia bacterium (assembly GCA_947625435.1). Lineage (GTDB taxonomy): Bacteria > Bacillota > Clostridia > UBA1212 > UBA1255 > Egerieisoma. The sequence goes on from CANQOI010000044.1 coordinate 16,009, forward strand.
CCCGCAGAGCCCTTTGTGTGCTGCGCGGATCCGGCATCTCCCGTTCATCTGGGTGAAAACGGCATATATCTGCTCATAGATCTGGGCAGAGAAGAAGCGGGACTCTTCAATATTGACATTGAGGCTGCCGAGGGCACCGTAATATACATAGGCTACGGCGAGCATGTATGCGATCTGAGAGTGCGCACGAGGATAGGCCCGAGGGCGTTTGCCGCAAAATACACGTGCCGCCGGGGACGCAATAAGTTCACTCACTTTTTCACGCGTTTCGGGTGCAGGTACATAATGCTCTATGTGCAGGCCTTCAGCTTCACTCTCAATTACGCGGGCATAATGCCCTGCGAATATCCTTTTAAGGCAAAGGGCTCTTTTAAATGCTCCGATTCTCTCCATAACAGGATATACGATGTCTGTCTGCGCACTCTGAAGCTCAGCGCCCACGATCATTACGAGGATTGCCCGTGGCGCGAACAGGCGCTTTATTCAATGGATTCCCGCAATCAGATGCTGTGCGGATATTACGCCTTCGGCGAATACGATATGCCGAGAGAGAGCCTGCGCCTCCTTGCTCTCGGACTCAGAGACGACGGACTTCTGGAGCTGTGCGCGCCGGCAAGATGCGGCACAGTCATTCCTTCATTTTCACTCATATGGATAATAGAGCTTTACGAATACGTGCTGTATTCCGGTGATGCCGATTTCGCCCGTGAAATGTGGCAGTACGCGGAAGCGATAATAATGACATTCTGGCGAAGCGCAAAAGGCGGCGACCTGCCTGTGGCGGCCGAAGGACGGCCGTATTGGAATTTTTACGAGTGGTCTCACGGCCTTTCCGACGGGTATCCGCAGCACCTTCGCGATAAAAACGAAAAGAATTACGACGCGCCCCTCTGCGCTCTGTACATCGCGGCATTGGACCGCGCCATGAAGCTGGCCAAGCTGCTCTACGCACGTTATCCTTCGGCTCAGGGCTCGTCTTCGGCCGATTATTCGGGCAAGATATCCTGGTGTGAAATGCTCTACAGTGCGGCAAGATCGGTGTTCCACGAAACATTCTGGGACGACACGGTGAGGGCATACTGCTCATATACCGTAAACGGGGAAAAGGTGCATTTTGCGGAGCTCACGAACGCGCTCGCCCTCTACGCAAACGCAGTGCCGGACGCATATGTACAGCGCATTGCCGATATACTTTCCGGGAACGGCGAATGCGTCCCGCATCTTGTGCCGGTCACGCTCAGTCATTCAATATTCAAATATGAGGCGCTCTTGTCCGTAGGCGACAGGTATGCCGATCACGTTTTAAACGATATAGCAGACAAGTGGGGTTCCATGCTCTACAGCGGCGCCACATCCTTCTGGGAAACTCAGGAGGGTGCGGAAGCATTCGGAAATGCGGGCAGTCTCTGTCACGGCTGGTCTGCCATACCGGTCATAATATATTACAAATATGTACTCGGCGTATCGCCGTCCGAATACGGCTTCGCCGACTACAGATTCAAGCCATCAAAGCTTAAAATGAACCTCACCGCGTCCGGAACGGTACCCCGCGCGGGGCGCGGCTCTCTCAATGTTGAGATAACAAAAAACGGCTTCAGTCTAACTTAACGGTCTCTTCCCATTTGAAGCCGCGATCCTCCCTGCCGAAATGGCCGTAATTGGTCGTTTCGGCATATATGGGCTTTCTCAGATCGAGATATTTAATTATCGCTGCCGGTCTTAAGTCAAATCTGTCCAGTATACGTTTCTCTATCTCACTCACAGGTATCTTCTCGGTTCCGAATGTGGTGACATTTACGGATACGGGCTTTGCGACGCCTATCGCGTATGCTATCTGCAGCTCGCATATATCCGAAAGACCGGAAGCTACAACGCTCTTTGCTATATGTCTTGCCATATATGCGGCGCTCCTGTCAACCTTCGTGGGATCCTTACCGCTGAAGCTGCCGCCGCCGTGCCTCCCCGCTCCTCCGTATGTGTCGACTATTATCTTACGTCCGGTAAGTCCTGTGTCCCCGCAGGGCCCTCCTATCACGAAGCGTCCCGTGGGATTTACATATATCTTAGTATCCTCATCTATATATCTTGCGGGTATGACGTGCTCTATCACATGCTTCCTTATGTCTCTTCTCACCGTCTCTATGTCCGCACCCGCCGAATGCTGCGACGATACAACGACTGCTTCCACCCTTGAAGGCTCGCCTTTTTCATCATATTCAACGCTCACCTGTCCCTTCCCGTCGGGGCGCAGATACGGGATCGTTCCGTTCTTTCTTACCTCCGTAAGGCGTGCGGTAAGTTTGTGAGCGAGGCTCACCGCAAGCGGCATGAGCTCTTTTGTCTCGCGGCACGCATAGCCGAACATCATGCCCTGATCGCCCGCTCCGTTTTCGGCATCGCAGGAGTCGCTCATCCTGGCCTCCAAAGACCTGTCCACTCCCATGGCTATATCGGGAGACTGCTCATGCACGCAGCTTATCACAGAGCACGTGTTCCCGTCAAAGCCCATCTCTGAGCTGTTATATCCTATGTCAAGTATCGTTTTTCTGGCTATCGACGCGAAATCCACATACGTTTCGGTAGTTATCTCACCCATTATGAATATCTGCCCGGTAGCGGCGGTGACCTCGCAGGCGACCCGCGCCATAGGGTCGTCTTTTATTATAGCGTCGAGTATCCTGTCCGCTATCTGATCGCATATTTTATCGGGATGTCCCTCCGTCACAGATTCCGATGTGAAGATTCTTGCCATTTATTTCATTTCCTTTCAAAGCTTCATTTGTTTTGCGCGTTTCAGTATAACATAAACAAGCACGCATATAAAATAAAATTTTACACAGAATACATGCGAAAGGGATGATGTCTATGATTTCTAAAACCGGTAATGAGCTGCCCGTAGGCTTTGCCATGGAGCTGGCGGCCGATCTCGATGCCATGGATATTTTCGCTGACATGAGTGAAAATGAACAGCAGGTCTGGATAGACGGCGCAAGGCGCATGAACACGCGCGACGAAATGCGCGAATATGTGAGATCCATAGGCAGATCAGCGCGGTAACGTTTTACGCGTCACTTTCCACAGTAGCGACCTGAATCTGCCCTTTGCCTTCATTGCGCTCTGTTCCTCCTTGAGTATCATATTCCTGTATTCACCGTATCCGTCCATGCTCATGTCGGCGTTTCCGTATACGCATCTTTCTATGGCTTCCGCCATACCGCCGAGATACGGGCGGTTCAGGCGTCTGAAATAATCCGCCATCGTTTCACCGCTCTGCGGAGGGGCAATGCCGGCAAACACATTTACCTGAACAAGAGCCCTGTAAAGGAGCACCGCATGTTCTCTGCCCGAAGCATTCGTATCGTATACGGGCAGCAGGCTTCTTCTGAACCTGAGTATGATGAACACCGCAAGGACGGCCGCGGCGGCGCAGGCTGAGAGCACCGATATAATGATACCCGTGTATCCGCCCTTATCATCCTTCCG
>CANQOI010000045.1 GCA_947625435.1 uncultured Clostridia bacterium
TCAATGTAGAGGCACTCATATTTATACGTTTTATACGTGCGCGAGCCCTCGGACGGCCGCTCCCTCCTGTATGTTTTATATGTGATGCTCCCCTTGGGGTATTTATTGATAACACTTTCCTCCATAACGGCCGGCGCGGCGGCGTCCATCATGACGGCGGCCTTCAGCCTTTCACCGTCAGAAATGCGATATTTCATAAAATCGATCAACTCCGGGTAAAATATTGGTAAAATTTACGTATATATTATACCAAAAAAGCACGCGCGGGGCAACGAGAAAATCGGTGAAATCAAAAATAAATGCAATAAAACAGACAAATATTTGCACAAAACTATGCCGAAAAATAAAATAATTCCGTGTAATATCATTCGAAAACTATACAAACACGGTCATGCCGACGCTGTAAAAACAGAGCGCCGGCACATATAGCACAGTGGCAGCGAAGCGCGCCGCAATGCAATGCAGTGCAGTGCGACGCGGGCCGTCCGGTCATTCGACAGTGACGGACTTGGCAAGATTTCTGGGTCTGTCAACGTCGCAGCCGCGAAGGACAGCAGTATAGTATGACAGGAGCTGCAGAGCGGCGATCGCCGTGAAAGGAGCAAAGCAGCTGCGAAGGGGCGGCAGAGCGATTATGCTGTCACAAACAGATCTGTCAATGCTGTCAATGTCATCCTCATTGCATACGAGCACCACATAGGCGCCGCGGGATTTGACCTCCTTGACATTGCCCAGCGTCTTAAGGAGCAGATCCTTTTCAGTAGCAAGAGCGATAACGGGAGTGCCCTCCGAAATAAGAGAAATAGTGCCGTGCTTCATTTCACCGGCGGCATAAGCCTCGCTGTGAATGTAGGTGATCTCCTTCAGCTTGAGAGAGCCCTCAGAAGCGACCAGGCAGTCCAGCCCCCTGCCCACAAAGAAAACGCTCGGGCAATCCAGAAAATTCCGCGCAAGTGCCTTAATGGAGTCCTTTTGGGCGATAATGCCGTCAATGGCCGACGGAACATTGTCAGAAATGTCGGAGATCAGAGAAGAGGCGTACTCATCAGAAATTTTACCCTTCACAAGAGCCAGCTTTACGGAGAGCACATACATTACGGCTATCTGAGACGCGTATGCCTTAGTGCTGGCGACGGATATCTCGGGCCCGGCCAGCGTCATGAGTATGTGATCCGCTTCCCTTGCGGCGGTAGAGCCCACCACATTAACGACAGCCAGCGTGCGCGCGCCCCTTTCCTTTGCCAGTCTCAGAGCGGCCACGGAATCAGCCGTTTCACCGGACTGAGAGATGATGATAACAAGGTCCCTTTCGGAAAGTATGGGATCCTGATAACGGAATTCGGATGCGATATACACATTAACGGGAACCCTCGCCAGCTTTTCCGTCATATATTTGCATATGAGGCCCGCATGCATGGCAGTGCCGCAAGCGGCTATATTGATAGAATCAAAATCATTTTCCCTGAAAAAGGCCTCAATATCCGACGAGAGCACCGAAGAAAGAGTATCCCTCACGGCGCGGGGCTCCTCGTGTATCTCCTTCAGCATAAAGTGAGGAAAGCCCTCCTTCTCGGCGGCGTCGACACTCCACGTGATCTTACAGTATTCCGGCGTGAAACGGGTGCCGTCCTCTTTTATCACAGTAACGGATCCGGGTGTGAGAACGGCCGTTTCACCCTCCTCGAGCCTGTAATACTTATCAGTATATCTGAGAACGGCGGGTATGTCGGAAGCTATATAATTCCCGTCGCTGCCTTCCGCGATAATGAGCGGGCTGTCCTTTCTCGCCGCGTATATCTCATTCGGCCTGTCGTGAAAAATAATGCCGAACGCGTATGAACCCTGTATTCTCTCCGACGCTTTTCTGACGGCCGCGACCGGATCGCCCGTATCGCAGTAAAATCTGTCAATAAGTACAGCCGCAGTCTCGGTGTCGGTCTCGGATACAAAACCGTATCCGTGACCGGTAAGCTCATCCTTGAGTTCGGCGTAATTCTCTATTATACCGTTGTGCACTATTGACACGCGCATCGTACAGTGGGGATGCGAATTGATGTCGGAGGGTTTTCCGTGCGTTGCCCATCTTGTATGTCCTATCCCGCAAAAAGCGTCTATCTTAGTGTTGTTATTCTTCTCGTAATCATCTGCGAGAGCTTCCACCTCTGACACCCTGCCCTTTTCCTTCAGGCACATCATACCCGCGTTCCTGTCGTAAAATGCTATACCCGCAGAGTCATACCCTCTGTACTCCAGCGATTTCAGCCCGCAAAAAAGCTTGGGCAGCACCTGCGTTCTGCCCGTGTAGCCTATAATTCCGCACATAGTTATATATTCCACCTTTGATTATTTTATTTTTGTATCATATCATTTCACACATTCTTTTTGTTCCGCAGCTTTCGCCCGGTTTTGTAGAATGTCTGACGACTCGGAAAAACATCCGAGCCGGAGGACCACCCGCCGAAATTTCGATACTGTCCTCTCCTCGTCAACCGTACTTAATGACGTCCGCGTACGGTTCTGGCGCTTGTTTACGGCATATTACCTGCCGTCCAGTCTTTCTCTTATCACCTCCGATACACTTTCCGCGATATTTTCAGTCAAAGCCCTGTCCTCGCCTTCTGTCATGACACGTATGAGCGGCTCCGTTCCCGAGGGTCTCACCACTATCCTGCCCGTTTTACCGAACTGCTTCTTGGCGTTTTCTATTGCGGCCTTTATATGCGGATCGGTATAGTACGCGACCTTCGCTTCCTTTGAAACGGTAACATTGATGATAGACTGAGGATAACGCTTCATAACGCCCGCGAGCTCCGAAAGAGGCTTGCCGCTGCGCTTCATGAGAGAAAGTATCTGAATGGAAGTGAGCTGGCCGTCTCCCGTAGACGCAAAATCGCTGAATATTACGTGTCCCGACTGTTCTCCTCCGAAATTATAGCTTTCCTGAAGCATCTCTTCGAGAACATATCTGTCACCGACCTTGGTCGCAACGAATGATATGCCGTTTTCCTCACAGAAACGTCCGAATCCCATATTTGTCATAACAGTGCCTACGACCGTGTTTTTGGAAAGCTTCCCGCGTTCCTTCATGTCCTTCGCACATATGGCAAGTATAAAATCGCCGTCAACTATGTTGCCCTTTTCGTCCACGCATATGCATCTGTCCGCATCTCCGTCATAGGCTATTCCCGCGTCAAGCTTTGCTTCCGTCACATATTCGCGCAGTCTCTCGATGTGTGTCGAGCCGCAATTCGAATTTATGTTTATACCGTCGGGAGCGGCGTGTAAAATATCTGCTTTTGCTCCCAATTCCGTGAAAAGCCTCTCTGCGGATACGCTCGCCGAACCGTTTGCACAGTCAACGGCTATATTAAGACCCTCAAGAGAATTCATAACGGTACTTTTGAGATGGTCCACATAGTCCTTAACGGCATTTGCGGCGTACGTTATCTTGCCTATGTCGGTGCCGGAAAGCCCCGTATGATCGTCCGTATCACCGTCCAGCACTATCGACTCTATCTGTTCTTCAAGAGCGTCAGGTATCTTATATCCGTCTCCGCCGAATATCTTTATTCCGTTATATTCGGCCGGGTTGTGCGACGCGGATATCATGACGCCGGCATCTGCTTTATACTTGCCCACAAGATATGCAACGGCAGGTGTAGGAACGACTCCGAGCACGATCACATCCGCACCTACGGAACAAAGGCCCGCCGCTATGCTTGAGCTCAGCATATCGGAGGATATCCTCGTATCCGTACCGATACAGAAAAGCGGTCTTCTCCTGCTGCCGTCCGAAAGGACCTTTCCCGCCGCGCGTCCTGTCTTTATAGCAAGTTCACAAGTGAGAAAAGAATTTGCGATCCCGCGTATACCGTCTGTTCCGAACAATCTTCCCATATTATATCACCTCCCTGCTTTATATTCTTTTTATTATATGATCAGGGGATTTGTAAATGCTTCTTCCGTTTACAACGCCTCTGACACACGACTGAGGATATATTATCGACTCCCGCCCTATAACGGTGCCGGGGCAGAGCACCGAGCTGCAGCCTATCTCGGCAAGATCGCCTATGACCGCTCCGAATTTTCTGAGCTCCGTACTGAGCGTTTCGGATGTATCTCTGTCCTTGACCGTAACGGGCGTTCTGTCGCTCTTCACATTCGACGTTATGGCGCCCGCACCCATATGCGCCTTATAACCGAGAACGGAATCTCCCACATAATTGTAATGAGGTACCTGGACTCCGTCGAAGAGCAGGCAGTTCTTAAGCTCCGTGGAGTTTCCCACGACCGCCTTCTTTCCCACAACGGCGCTTCCTCTTATAAAAGCGCAATGCCTTATCTCGGCTTCCTCATCTATTATGCACGGTCCCGAAATAAATGCGGTGTCGTAAACATTTGCACTTTTGGCTATCCATACGTTTTCCTGAACATTTTCAAAGATATTTTTATCGAGCGTCGGCCCCAGCTGTAAAATAAAGCTTTTTATGTTCGGAAGGACCTCCCAAGGGAATATCACGTCGTCAAAAACAGCCTTGGCGATCGTTTTACCAAGGTCAAGAAGATTATTTACACTGCATTTATCCATTTATCGGCACTCCCCTAACTCAGGCAGAATTTAATATTTCAGACCGCGATATTATATGCTATACATAACTGTTTTACAAGTGTGAACTGTGCAAAACTCCTTATTTATTTTACATATATAAACACTTTGTATCATATTATATGCTGCATGCGTTTTACAAGGAAGATATTTTACATGGAAAATGATACAAATCCCGAAAGCAATGAAAGCAGCTATAAATATATACCGGATGTGAGCTTCATAATGAGGCAGGGCGGCTATGAGTCTGATCTTATCGGTATACTCGCAGAGCCCGATACCGATATCGCGCCCTTTGTTCCCGAGGTATTGTTATACGACAAAAACGACATAAACATTGACAAAGGCAGGATTTGAATGTATTATGCTAAGTAACTGTCTGTTGAGCGCTGCATACGAAAGGGGTGACTTCATGGCATCAGGCAGCGGCGTTAAGCCGATTGCTTCCAATAAGAAGGCTTATCACGATTATTTCATAGAAGAAAAGTATGAGTGCGGTATAGAGCTCACGGGCACAGAGGTTAAATCTCTGAGAGCCGGAAAGGTGAATATGCGCGATTCATACGCCGTAATAAGGAATGCGGAGGTGTTTTTGTGCGGCATGCATATAAGTCCCTATGAACAGGGCAACCGTTTCAATCACGATCCGCTCCGCGACCGCAGACTTCTTCTCCATAAACGTGAAATATCGAGGCTTCTCGGATACGTACAGCAAAAGGGGCTGACTCTTGTACCGACAGAGCTGTATTTTTCAAGAGGATACGTAAAGGTAGGGCTCGGCGTTGCAAAAGGAAAGAAGCTGTACGATAAGCGTGATGCCATAGCGGAAAAGGAAACTATGCGTGAAATAGACAGACGCTTGAAGGAATCCTTCAGGGAATGACATTTTATGCGCGTCACATGGGGGTGTACCGGTTTCGACGGGGCCGCCGACACGCAGGTTGCGGGTAGAGGATTCTCGTTGGCCTCTATAAAAACGAGAAATTTTAAAATTAAACGCAAGAAATACTTCTTTGCAGGCTGCCTGAGTGCAGCCACGTTGACCCGGAGGTCACCCGTGCCGCCGGCAATCAGCGACATAAAGTCGGGCCCTCCCGCGCGGCGGTAAGCGCGGGCTACGGGATCGCTCAAGCTTTGCGGTGATCCGGCACTTATGAAGCTACCGTACGTGTTTTTTCGGCCGTCTGAGCTCACGTGCGGGAATCTTACCGGCGGCATACACCCGTAGAGATTTGCGGGGACGCGGTTTCGGACAGGGATTCGACTTCCCTCACCTCCACCATTTACCGCAGGGCGCGGATATCATCCGCGCCTCCCACACGCGCGTTACACGCCTTTGAACGGAGGATCTCAGTATGAAATATTTTAAGCCCGGTCGTATTTTCGTTGTTCTTCTCTGCGCCTTATCCGTATTTACGGCGCTTCCCGTCACTGTAAGCGCCGATATGGGGCCCAAAGCATCCGTGCACATTCAATTTAAAAATATGGACGATGAGTTGTGCTACGGCACATTGCTGTCAAAGCACAGATCCACAGGCCCGGAAAGCGCCTGGGACGGCACGGAGGAAGACGCCCGCACTTATGAAGATCATCCTTATTCCGGCTATCTTGAACGCAGCATTTGGGAAGCATTCGTAAATTATAAAGACCCGGACGGCTATTACTTTCTGCAGACAGGCTGGAAGGTAAGCGAAGCGAAAGAGATCGCATGGACGTATTATCCGCCGTCCGATTTTAAGATTCTGCTTTACTACCCCGAAACGAAAACGTTTGTGTCAAGCGGCATATGCAAGCGATACGCTTTTGATACCTATTATACCGTGGATATGGAGGGTGTGGACATGGGCTCTGTGGAGTACGATGAAACACTGAGCACCGATGAACGGCTGGAAGCCCGGCGTTCTTACGATTACGGGCGGGAGCTGTTGTCTCTTGCGGCACGCATCGTACTCACTGTCGTCATCGAAATGGCCGCCGCACTGATATTCGGATTCAGAAAAAAGAAACAGCTTCTGATATTGGCGATCGTCAATATCGTGACACAGATAATACTGAATGTTTCTCTCAATCTCATAAATTACAGCTCCGGGCCGCTGGCGTTCACGGTCTTCTATGTACTTTTCGAGATCTTGGTATTTGCGGCGGAGGCCGTTCTGTACTGCACCCTTCTTAAAAAGGCGTCCGAGCCTAAAAAGAAAAATCTGTACTATATCATTTATTCCCTTGTCGCAAATTCGATATCGTTCGGGGCGGGATTTTTACTGGCCGAAATATTGCCGGGTATATTTTAAAATTTCGTACGGGCCGGATCGTCAATAAGGATTGTTAATAAACAGTAATTTTTTCTTGACATTTATTTCCTGTTCTATTACAATCCGAACATGTCAAAAAATGACACGAACAGAATAATATGAGGTGCTGTTTTGAACGGTAATGAGAGTCTGCGTATAACTGTATATCCCGTATCCCGCGCGATTTATATGATATGCGGAGGTTCTGTCCTCTTTTTTTAACAGACAACGTTAAGGTGTCTGTTTTTTTTGCGTCATTTTACGGACTTAATCAAATCACATAAAGGAGAGAAGATTATGAAAAAAACCGCAATCGGAGATGAAGGCATTTATGATGCCAGAGTCCTCGGAATTCCAAGAATGCTCATACTCGGCGTGCAGCATATGTTCGCAATGTTCGGAGCGACGGTGCTCGTTCCCCTGCTCACGGGCCTCGATGTGGCTACGACACTGCTTTTCGCCGGGCTCGGCACTCTTTTATTCCATCTGATAACTAAATTCAAAGTTCCCGCTTTTCTCGGATCGTCCTTTGCTTTTCTGGGCGGATACGCAACAGTTAAAGCGCTCGTTCCCGAAGGAGCCGATAAAGCAGCCGCTCTTCCGTATGCCTGCCTCGGCGTCGCATGCGCAGGCCTCTTATATCTCGTTCTGGCAGGACTCATAAAGCTTGTCGGAGTGGACAAGGTCATGAATTTCTTTCCTCCTGTCGTGACAGGTCCTATAATAATAGCCATCGGTCTTAATCTGGCCGGATCCGCAGTTTCAAACTGTCAGGCTAACTGGATAATAGCCGTCATAGCCCTGTTGATCATCGTGATATTCAATATATGGGGCAAGGGCATGCTCAAAATATTACCTATCCTCTTAGGAGTTCTCGGAGCATGTGCGATAGCCGCGGCGCTCGCTCTTGCTTTCGGTGAAACGATAACCGTTGTGAACGAAGACCAGACGGTCTCACATTACATAGCCATTGCTGGAAAGGAAAGCCTCAAGCTTTTTTCTGTTGAGGCTATCGATAATCTTAAAAGCGCCGCATGGATAGGCTTCCCCGTAAAATGGAAGGAGACGGTATTCGGCGGCATAGACTGGCATAACACATCGCTCATAGTAAGCTCAATAATAGCTATAATGCCCATAGCGCTTGCCACGATGATGGAGCACATAGGTGACATTTCGGCTATATCCTCTACTGTGAACAGAAATTACATAGCAGACCCCGGACTTCACAGAACGCTCACGGGTGACGGACTTGCCACCGTGATAGCTTCACTTTTCGGAGCGCCGGCAAATACGACATACGGCGAGAACACCGGCGTGCTCGCGCTCTCGCGCGTATACGATCCGCGTGTTATACGCCTCGCGGCGATCTTTGCTGCAGCCGTGTCATTCTGCCCCAAATTCTCGGCACTCATCAATCTCATACCGACTGCCGTCATCGGAGGCATATCATTCGTGCTTTACGGAATGATATCCGCCATCGGCGTTCGGAATGTTGTTGAGAATCACGTTGATTTCACAAAGAGCCGTAACCTTATAACCGCAGCCGTTATCCTTGTATGCGCGCTCGGTCTCGGAAATGCAGTAAGCTTCTCGATAGGCAGAGTGAATATATCGCTCACGGCTCTTGCAGTTGCTTCGATCGCCGGTATCGTACTGAATGCCGTTTTACCCGGCAAGGATTATAAGTTCAGCGCATCCGGCGCGGCGACGCCCGAACAGGTTCAAGAACCCGAACAGGTGCAGACACCCGAACAGGAGGAGCAGGCACCTGAGCAGGAAGACGCCGGCATGTGATCTTCAGAAAGGAATTTTACAGAAATGGGAAAAATAACCGTATTTGATCATCCTCTTATCCAGCACAAGATATCGATCATGCGCTCAAAGGACACCTCCTGCAAGGAATTCCGCGAGCTCGTAAAGGAAGTGACCATGTTCATGTGCTACGAGGCTTTAAGAGATATACCGCTCAAAGAGGTAGAGATAGAAACGCCTCTGACAAAGTGTAAAACGAATGTGCTCGCAGGCCCCGAGATCGCCATAGTGCCTATATTGAGAGCAGGCCTCGGCATGGTGGAGGGAGTCCAGGAGCTGGTGCCCACTGCGAAGGTGGGACATATAGGTCTTTACCGCGATGAGGTCACGATGCAGCCTCACGAATATTACTGCAAGCTGCCGAGCGGGATAGAAGACCGCCGCATAATAGTTACGGATCCTATGCTCGCGACCGGGGGCTCCGCCGTTGCCGCCATTAATTTCATAAAAGAAAGGGGCGGCAGGAACATCAAATTCATGTGCATGATAGCGGCTCCCGAGGGACTCAAGGTGCTATGCGAATCGCATCCCGACGTTGATATCTTCTGTGCTCATCTTGACGAAGGCCTCAATGAGCACTGCTACATACTGCCCGGCCTCGGAGATGCCGGCGACAGGATATTCGGCACAAAGTAACAAAGTAAAGTAACAAAGTTATAAAAATGTCATAAGGTCATGAAGTAAAAAAACGGGCGCCGATCCTGCATTCGGTGCCCGTTTTACGTATATTCGATTATGATCCGTTACCTGCCGTTTACGACTTCGCGTTCTTGACCTTTTTTCTGCGGAGCACTGCGATCGCGATCACGACCGCGGCTGCCACGAGTACTGCGCCCACGGCTATCAGTATATATACCGTATACGAGTCTCCGAATTCCTCTCCCCTGCCGTTTGCGGAAGCTCTGTATCTGACATCGTATTCGCCGTCTCCGTCCGTATCTACATTCAGTACCGTCGTGTCATTTCTGGCGGCAACCGTGTCGATGTCGGTGTATTTGGTTATCTTTATATTTTTGAAACGTCTGAGATCGCTGTATTCACCGTCATCGTCCATGAAGCCTATCGTATAATCCATGCGGCCTTTACCGTTTCCGGATATATAAATGTCATACTCGGGGCCCTCCTTGAGCCTCAGTATCTTGATTCTGGTATCCGTATCCTCATCCGCATCCTTATCTGCGCCTGCGGCAATGTCGCCTAAGAACGTACTGCTGTCGTTATCTGCCGCCTCGACTTTTTCTTCCTCAAACGTAAGAGTCCCGAAATCTGTCCTTGTACTTAAGTTATCAATATCGGAGTTCAGTTTCTCACCCTTGTACGTTACAGTGACGTCCACAGGGCACGCTATACGTATGTAGATGTATTTCTGCCCGTTAAGCTGGTCTGCAATATCTCCGAAGAAGAATACGAGATCATCGGCGCTCGACACCTCGTAATGGCAGCCTTCGCTTGCGATCGCCTCCATCAATTGCTGTTCATCGGATTTACCCGAGTAAATATTTTCAAAGAATCCCAGTGTATATATGTATACGCCTTCATCCTTGATCTCGTCTGCGTATGCTATGAGATCGTCGCCCGTTTTACCCACATTAGGTGCTCCGTCGCTCATGAGCACGATTATCTTCTTTTTGGCACTGCTGTACGAGAGCATATCGCGCGCTTCCGCAAGACCCGCTTCTATATTGGTATTTCCGCCCGTGTAAATATTGTTCACTCTTTCTGTCAGATACGCTTCGTCCATGCTGAAATCGGATATCCTTGAAGCCGAGTGATCATATGTGACGATACCTATGCTCGCATCCTCTTTAAGCACGGTGCTTATGAATTTCTCGGAAGCCGATCTTGTCTCGTTTATGGGCGTTCCCGCCATGCTTCCCGATGTGTCGAGCACGAGCACGATATCACGTTCATCTGACGTCACACGTACAGGCCATTCTGACGCGCCTCCGTCCGTCTCCAGCTGATCTATCTTTTTCTGAACACATTCCGCATACGCGGCCGCGCCTTTGTCATTCGGATGCACGGAATATGCGCTCGTCACCTGAATCGATTTCAGATCCTCCGATTTCGTTCCGAATATCACTTTGTTTATGTACGGGTCATCCGTATATGCCTCATGGCCGCTGAAGACCTTTTCGACAGAGACAAAGCATATCCTCATACCCGAAGATTTGCAGTCGGAGATCAGATTGCTTATTTCCTTGTTGAAATTACTTACGGCGGTATCTATCATATTGGATTCTTCCTTGCTGAAGAAAAAGCCCTTACCGCCCTTATCCAGGAGCTGAGGGTATCCCGCCACTATTATGCGCGCCTGAGGGCCGGCTTTTCTCGCTATATCCTCGTACGCCTTGCGAAGATCGTCACGTATGCCGCCTTCCCTGTAAAATTTATCCCAAGTATCATTCAGTCTGTCCGGAAGCCCGGTCAGATTCAGGTAAGAGCTGCCTACGGCGGCGTCTGTGATCACGTCCACAAAGCCTGCGTCATTGCCGCCGAGCGTGAGAGTCACATAATCCGCTTTTTTATTTCCCAGCTTGTCAAATATGTCGAGCTGCGGATCTATATATGCCGTGCCCTTCACCGAACCGAACTTAAGACTGTAATCCTTCTGCTGTCTGCTGTTCATGTGCTCTGTCTCGGCGCCGGATACAGCGGTAAAATACCAGTTATCATTTCTGTGATCCGACATCGTTCCGGACACTCCGGGAAGCTTCAGTCTGCCCGACCAGCTCTTTTTCGATCTGTGAGACAGCCAGTCCTGATCGCCGACCTTTGAATCGACGTCTTTATCCTGACCGTAAAACGGCTCGATACCTTCTCCCGAAGAGTAAGAGTCGCCGAGTGAAACGATTATACTGCTTCCGTTACCCGATTCACTGTTTCCGTAGGCGGCCGCCCCGTACTGAGGCAGGGACAGGCACGCGGTGAGCACCGATGCCAGCATCAACGCACAGAGCACACGGCGCATACCGGTTAAAATATTCTTCATAATTCATCAATCGCTCCCACTGTTAGACTTTCAAGCGTTTCGGCATCTATCCTGCTGACTGTTCTGACTCTGAGCACAGAGCTGTCAGGTACCGTCTCATAAAATTTATTCGAATCGCTGTTATAAGACACAACGCTTTCCGTTTCCGATATTATAAGCTGAACGCCCGATCCGGACTGTTCGTTATAAAATACGGGATTTGCCATTATTTTACCGTTGATCTCGAATATCGTCCATAAATCGCCGCTTGACGTTACATAGAACGTACTGTACATAGGATGCTTTTCTTCGGATGAGGGAGATATTTCAATATCATCGGAATATTCGCCGCTCATGGAATAATTTGTCGTTATGGGAAAATCGCCGAAGCCTCTTCCCGTGATGTTCGTGTATGTTTCCGATTCGGTATGAACGTACTCCGAGTCGGCCGCATCTGTTTCCGAGAGAATGTCCGAATTGCTTTCGTAATATTCATCGGCGTCCGGAGCCTCGACATAGTACGAGGAATCCGCCGCATCATCCTTATCGCCCGAATCCTTTCCTGTCTTTATCACGCCGAAATGAAACAGCATGTACAAAACAGCAGCTGTCACGGCAGCCGCCGCCAGGCATATCACTGTCACCAAGACTGCATATTTAACGGTATTACCGCGTTTCATGACAAAATCATCCGCCCTTTCCGATGTTATAGACAGGATTATATACCACTGAAATGCGAAGGTCAACAGTCCGAAATATTCTCCTCAGCCGCAGGCTTTCATTTTTTCATGTATGTGTTGTGTGAAATTTTTCCTTGAAAATACTCTGTATACGACAAACGACAATATGACTGTCAGCAGATCGCCTGCGGTCTGCGCCCATACTATGCCGTACATGCCTATAAAGTGATCGAGTATGAACAGCATGGGTATATTGAATACGAGCCAGCGCATCACTCCCAGGAAAAGAGCATGGCCGCCCTTTCCGAAACCGTTGAACAGGAATACATGGAAGAAGCTTAAGAACATAAGGGGCGTAGCGAGCACGCGCACGCGCAGAAAATCGGTGCCGAGCTGCACGGTCTGCGGATATTTTATAAAGAAGCCCATTATATATCCCGCGAATATCTCATATAATATTATGCTGACGGCAGCGCATACAAGACCGAGCTTCAGCGAATACCGCTTTGTGTCATTCATGCGTTTGTGATCCTTCGAAGCATAATTATACGCAACTATGGGCATCATGCCCTGACATATGCCCACACCTATGTTAAGAGGCAGTCTTTCTGCCTTGAGCACTATACCTATGGCGGCAAGCGCTATGTCGTGATATCCCGCCATGAGCCTGTCTATCACTATATAATCAAGATCAAAAAGGAGCGTAGAAACGGCGGAAGGCACGCCGACGCCGAATATGCCGCCCAGACTCTTGAGAGAAGGCAGCCTGAACGGAGACAGGAGCTTGAGTATCCTGTCGTCCCTGCGCCTTATGAGCACGATTATAAAATATGCGCATGCTATGCAGTTGGAAAGGCACGTGGCTGCTCCCGCGCCTATTATCTCCATTCCGTCGGGCAGCAGCACAAACATAAAGAGCGGGTCGAGCACAATATTTATGATGCCGCCCATAGTTATGCCGAAGCCCGCCTTGCGCGATTCGCCCACGCTCCTTATGAGCGTAGAGAGCGTATTGGAAAGCACCGTGGGTATGCCGCCGCACACTATCACAAAAAATGCATAGCTGCTCGCAAAACCGTACGTATTTTCACCCGCGCCTATAAAGCCCATTAATGGGCGCATGAAAATGAGCGTGGCAAGTGAAAAGAGCGCCGATACCGCAATGCTGAGCCACACGCTGAAGCTGTATACCCTGCGCGCCTCATCCGGTCTCTTTTCTCCCAAAAGGCGGGATATGAGCGCTCCTCCGCCCACTCCCGCCAGTCCGGATATCGACAGTGAAATATTAAATACCGGAAGTATGAGAGACGCCCCGGCCACCATATACGAATTATCCGTGCGCCCTATGAAAAATGTGTCTGCTATATTGTAAATAAGTATTATGAGCTGACTTATTACCGTAGGTACGGCCATTGTGCGCACAGCGGCAGCCACAGGCATTCTCTCAAATACCTCTGTATTGTCTGTGTATTTTTTTGTCATATTTATCTGATCATTTCAACCGGATGCAAGTTAAGCCTCAGCTTCCGTGAGTGAAACGCTTTCTATATACAGATTGAATCCGGCGCCTATGTCGCCTATCCTCGTTTTACCCATATCGTACGTTCCGGGGCCCACAAATATATATGCCGTATCCGTGGCGTCTCCCGCCGTAAATGTATATGTAACGGTCTGCCATTCATCGGAAGGATCCACCTTAACGGGCTGTGTGTCTCCTATACTGCATCCTACTGATATGCCGTCGCGTACATTTGCAGGATCCGGAACCGTGAATTTCAGTCCCACAGTGAGCGTATATGTCTTGCCTTTAGTGAGCAGATCAAAAATACCGAATGTATTTCCCACGGCGTGATATCCTTCCGTAGCGCCCGAATAGAAGTGATATGCCACACCTTCGCTCCCGTCGGAAAGCTCCGTTTCGGTCCATTCCTGATAAACCGTATCCTCGGCGCCGCCTCCCTTTTCCATAAGAGGTCCTGCCCACGTGCCGTCTACAGCCTCCCACTTGTCTCCGCCTATAAGTATGGGATCATCGTCTATGACATCCGAAAGAAGGTTTTTAGGCCCGGAGGGCGTAGGTTCGGCAGTAGGAGTAGGCTCTGCCGTAAGAGTAGGTTCAGCCGTAGGGACATTCTCCGGCGTGTGAGCCGCTCCCGCCGATGCTCCGGGATCCGCAGAAGACGAAGATCCCGACGCACCGCTGCCGCAGGCGGACATCAGAATAATGCCGAGCGTCATCGCGGCCGCGATAAATATCATTATAATCCTGTGTTTTTTTCCGATTGACATATTTTCCTCCTGTGCATAAATCTCCCCGATATGCTCCGCATATGCTATATCACGGGTTTTCCTTTGTAAATGATTTTTGTGTAAAATTTATTGTAAATTTTTTCAATATTAGGAAAATAATAATTCACAATTGTACTCGCTGAGCCATACGTCAAGCTGGTACAGCCATGCGATCAGCTGCGGTCTTGCCATGAGCTGGCCGAACCACGTTGTATTTTCTCCGCGCATGATATTTTCAAGCTTATCGGTATCGATGATCTCACGGAGCGGGCTTTCGGGGCGTCTGAGTCTTTCTTCCAGCATTTTACTGACGCGCGTCTCATAGTCGGGATTGTGCGTTTTCGGATACGGGCTTTTCTTACGGCGGAGTATTTTATCCGGTAAAATGTCGGATACCGCTTTTCTTAGCAGCATTTTTTCACCTATGGCGCTGTCTGCGTCATATTTATACTCCCACGGGACATTGAATACATGCTCTATGAGCCTGTGGTCGGCAAAGGGCACCCGCACCTCCACGGCGCTGTACATGCTCATCCTGTCCTTCCTTTCGAGCAGGTTTGTCATAAAATAATTTGCGGAAAGCCAGGTGGCTTTTCTGGACAGAGCCATAGAAGGCGTATCGTCCGAAAGTCCGGGACATTTTGCGATAAATTCGTTATACATCCTCGAAAGGAACTCATATCCCTCATCGGCTCGGGCCAGCTCGCTCCTTACAAGTCCTATCCTGACACGCGGGTCATGTATCCACGGGTAAAAGTCGCGTTCGAGCATTTCGGGCCTGTAAAACCACGGATATCCTCCGAATATCTCATCGGAGCATTCTCCCGACATCGCAACGGTGTGGCGCTTTTTGACCTCCCCGCAGAAATAGAGGAGCGACGAATCTATATCCGCCTGACCGGGAAAATCCCTCGCAATGACAGCGTCGTATAAGTAATCGGCTACCTTTGCGGTAGGCGCGGTGAGCACAGTGTGATCCGTACCGAGATATCCCGCAAGATATACGGCATACTCGTCATCTCCCTGCGGCTGAAAGAGACTGCTGCGAAAATTTTCTTTGTTTCCTTCGTATTCAAATGAGTAAGTCGATACGGTGCCGTTTTCCTTATGCCTGATGCCTGCGGCGAGCCCCGCTATCACGGATGAATCGAGTCCGCCCGACAGGAAAACGCAAAGAGGCACATCGGATACCAGCTGTCTCCTCACGGCATCCTCAAGTATTTCACGCGTTATGCGTACCGCGTCCCGCTCGTCGCCCTCAAAGCGCTCCGCTTTAAGAAGCCAGTATTTTACGACTGACATTTTGGGAGGTGTTCCCGTTTTCTCAAATGTGTCGGTACAGTCTATATTTACGCTGCATGCGGGCGGCACTTCATATATGTCTTTGAACACCGTTGTTCCGTGGAGTGTGACGGGAGTGAGATAGAAAAGCTGCCATATGCCGTATCTGTCTATACGCGCCCTTACCGAAGGGTGCTTTAGTATGCCCTTTATCTCGGATGCGAATATGAATGTGTGTTTATCGTGAAGCCAGGCGTAATAAAGCGGCTTTACGCCGAATCTGTCTCTTGCCATGAAAAGGCTTTGCCCGGCATGGCCTTTGTCCTGCGGTGAGATCTTTTCCTTCAATACCGCAAATGCGAATATACCGTTCAGCTTTGAAGGGCAATCCTCACCCCACACTATATATGAATACAGAACGACCTCCGTGTCGCACCGCGTTTTAAATACGGGTTCGCGCCCGGTGCGCCTGTATATCTCACGGGATATCTCGGCGCGCAGCTCGGGCGCGTTGTATATTTCACCGTTATAAACTATGGTGTATTTAAAACCGGACAGGACGGCGCTCATAGGCTGCTGTCCGTTTTCCACATCGATCACCGCAAGGCGGTTGTGCTGAAGTCCGGCGAATACAGCGCCGCCGCTAAAGTAGGATCCCTGCCTGTCGGGCCCCCTTCGCAGCATGGTCGCTCCCATGCTTTCCAGAATACCGCAGTTAAGTACCCTGTCATGATCCTTCCTGAAATCTATCATGCCGCATATAGAACACATATAATATCACGATCCTCACATTGCGTAAGCTGTCTTTTTATTATATGCGCCCGCGGGCATCTTCGTTACTTACTGCTCTCGGCTCATTCCCATTCCGCGGAAAATGCAACTGCCGGATTTCCTGTTCCGGAGCAGAGATTTATATCCTGCGTGTCAAAATATCTCAGCTCTGAGGCATATCTCACGCCTTTGACATCGGCTTCGTTTATGATGACCTTATTTCCCTCTGTCACGGCATCGGCGAGCTGCCATATCCCGTCTTTTTTGATCTCAAAGCCCTTCAATGCTCCGCCGTCAACAGTCTTAAGTCCGCCGCCGGCGTAAACATACGATACCTCAACGGAGGATCTGTTGTACTTTATTTCGGACGGTACGGGGAAGCCCGCATTTTCGGGATCTCCTATACCGTATACATTTGCGAGAGTCACGGAAGCCGCGCGCTTTGCAATATCCAGCTTATTATACGGGTGCGCACCGTCCGCATTGCCCGCCTGCCAGCCTATCTCGAGCGTAGGTATTATCTCATAGCCCGGCACGCTGCCGTCCACCTTAAGCTCCGCCTGCGCGAAGCGCTGCATGTTTATGGCGTCCCATATACCGGCAAGCGTCGTTCCGGCGCTCTCATATCCGTATGTGGTGAGCTGAACGTTTATAAATGAGAGATTCGTGCCGAATTTCTCTCTGTAATCCTGTATCAATACAGAAAGTGCGTCCGGATATTTGTCGGCCATAGTTGTATCCGTCTCTCCCTGGTAAAATATCATGCCCTTTATGCCCACGTTCGTAAGAGGCGATATGAACATGTTGTATATGCCGCAGGCCGGTATCGTAAATGCGCCTATATTGAGCGTATTGTCCTTCAGTCCCGCGGGGAAAGCGTCGTTTGCCTCTTCGGATGCGAGCAGCGAAAGAGGCGCACCGCCGCAGGCGGCCATTATCATGCCTATCGGCACATCGGGATTTGCCTTTGTCAGTTCTTTGGCGAAAAAGTAGCCGAGCATCGAAAAGCTTGTGAGAGCGCTTGTGCCCATGACGCGTCTCTTGCCAGCTTTCGACCATCTGAACACCTTTGCTATATCCGTCTGGGGCTCATTCATCTGATCTTTATATGCGGCGCTCGCCACGCTGGTATTGGTCTGTCTCAAGATCCTTATACTGTCATCGTCAGACGCACTGTCCATATATTCGCCGTACATTTCCTGTATATCCTTAGCAGACGTGCCTATCGTGCCGAAAAATGTAAGATCGGCATTGCTCTGACCGCTGACTACCCATATATCTCCCACTATCACATTCTTGAAGCTCTTATCGTGGCCCTCGGCCCCCCGTACTGTAAGAGTGTGGCCGAGCTCGGAGCTTGCGGGGAGTGTGCCCTGGAGCACTATGCGCCATGCTTCATTTTCTATCACGGAGGATCCTTTAAGTCCCTTGAATTCCGCAGATACGATCTTACCGTTCTCACTTTCGGGTGCCGTTCCCCATATCACTATGTCTCTGTCACGCGGGACTATCATGTCGTTTGAGAAATAATTTGCCACCTTGAAGCTCTCTGCCGTGCCCTCCTGCAGAGTATATTCCTGTTCGCTGCGTTCCTCGACTGTCCCGGCGGGCGTTCTCCCGGAGCTCCATGTTTCATATTTTTCTCCGGTACACGCGGGTGTTATGCAAAGAACAACGGAAAGAAGCAGCAGTACGATTTTTTTCATTTGATATCCTCCAGACATAAATTCAAATACTGTGTGAACTATGTGAATAGCTTTTTCCGATTCTATAACATTCCGAGAGCTTTTGTAAATAGTGATTTTGTATATAATGCGTTACTTTACGTAAAAATTGTTACTGTTCAGAGGTATCTAAACGAAACATAAGTGATTCATCACCAACTTAAATAGTGATGCGTGAATCCGTAAGA
>CANQOI010000046.1 GCA_947625435.1 uncultured Clostridia bacterium
GTCCTTTACGGGCTTCGCCGCACCGGGAAGACCACGATGGCAAAACAGATCCTTGCCGAGCTTCCCGCAGAGGAATTTGAAAGAGCCGCTTTCATACAGATCAGATCCGGCGATACGCTTTCGGATGTGAGCGCCGATCTGAACCTATTGGAGAAAAACTGCTTTCGGTATATCGTTCTCGACGAAGTCACTCTGCTTTCGGATTTCATCGAAGGCGCCGCGCTCTTTTCGGATATCTATGCAAGCAGTGGGATGAAGATCGTACTGACCGGCACGGACTCCCTTGGGTTCGTGTTTACAAGAAGCGATCAACTCTACGACCGGTGCATCGACCTGCATACCACCTTTATCTCTTATCGCGAATTTGAAACGGTTCTCGGTATCGCCGGGGTCGATGCGTATATCCGTTACGGCGGAACGATGAGCATGAACGGCGTTCATTACAACGAAGATTCGACCTTCGCCAATTCTCGGAAAGCAAGCGAATATATCGACACGGCAATTGCGAGAAACATTCAGCATTCTCTGAAATACTATCAAAGCGGCGGACATTTCCGAGAGCTTTCCGAGCTTTACAGGGAAGGCGAACTTACCAACGTGATCAACCGCGTGGTAGAAAATATCAACCACAGCTTCACCACCGACGTAGTGGAAAAGACCTTTGAATCCACGGACATTGCCATTACCGCCCGCAATATGCTCCATAATCTTGATCTTGACGCGGTAACATTCGGTATCATGCAGGCTCTCGATATTCTGAACCGCGAGGAGCAAACGGTAGACATCGAAGAAAGCCACATGGCGCAGATCAAGGAATATCTGACGCTGCTCGATCTTGTGGCCGAGGTGGATCTGGTATATCTGCCCGATGTAAACACACGGGGCAAGGTTACGATCATTACACAACCGGGTATGCGGTACGCACAGGCGGACGCTATTATCAAAACCATGCTGCTTGATGAGAAATTCAAAGAGCTGTCTCTTGCTGACAGAACGCGAATACTTGAACGGCTGCAGAGCGAGATCATGGGGCGGATGATGGAGGACATCGTCCTGTTAGAAACAAAACTCGCTTTCCCGCGCAAAGAGGTCTTCAAGCTGCAATTTGCGGTAGGCGAATTCGATATGGTCGTATTCGACCCCGAAAAGCTGTGCTGTGAAATCTATGAAGTAAAACACAGCAGGGAACTCGTCCCCGCGCAGTATCGCTTCCTCGTCGATACGGAAAAATGTGCCATGACCGAGCATCGGTTCGGACCGATCACCGGGAAATATGTGATTTATCGCGGTGAAAAAACCGAGTCGGAGGGAATCCAATATCTCAATGTAGAGGAATATCTGAAGGCTTTGGTACAACAGTAATATTACGCATATCACCCCCGAACAAGTGAGTGCTATAATACGGCGTTAAGGTGAAAATATGGAGGTGAAAGCATGGCTAAAATACTCATTGTTGAGGACAAATCTGTCATAAAATCTGAAATTGATCTCGGGTGTAAGACTGAGTGGTTGGCGGGCAACAGAAAAACCGATTCTATGCACTGTTTTTCCGGCGCGCAGGCGGGGGTGGTGAGTAATAGGGAGGAAAAATAGAGCATGTTATTTTTCCTTATACTTACCGGGGCAATACCCTAAGTATGTCCTGCAAAAAGCGGCCTTTTCTTCAATGGTTTTGTCAGATTCATCAGCTGATAATGTTCCTTTCTTTTTTTGTTTAATGAACGCGTGATTGCGAATCAGACCGAATCCCAACCGCGCGGCCTTTTGCTGAATGGAAGGATAGGCGTCGGTCTCCTGTGTCAAGGCGCTGTGGAGCAAAAGAACCTGCTCTTTCGTCAGTCCTTCATTTGGCAAGCGGCCTCATAAGCCTGCCGGTTTTTTTCGATCAGGCGCTTGGAAATCGCCATGACGTCCTCGCAGGCAAGCCGAGCGACTCGGGAAAAGTTTTGATTGGCTTCCGTGATTGAAACCAATGTGTTCGTGTATCCATTTTACACAACAATTAGGATGTATTCAACCTATTTCAGAAAAATTCAGAAAATATTTTGAAAGGAAGCTCTTGTAATTGTCAATCTATGGTAATTTCCAATATGCTTATGCTTTGGCTATCAAATTCTTTATGTTACAGCAATTTTTTGATATACTGCCTAACCAAACTCAAAGTATTCCGACTATGTGGGCGTAACAATCATGATTGAAGCAAAGGTGCACGATGAAAACAAACGAAATGCTGAATCTTATCGGCGACAAGGATTTTCTTGATAAGATGTATCAATTTTCATACCGCAGGTGTAATACCTCTCATGAGGCTGAGGATTTATGCTCGGACATCGTACTTGCTGTTATTTCCGCTGTATACAGTCAGGACAGTGTAGATAACTTCTATGCTTTTGCATGGACAATTGCACGGAGAGTATATGCCGATTACTCAGAAAACCGAAGCCGGATGCGCCGGACGGTGAGTATTGAAGACACAGATCCGGCTTTGACATCTGAAAAAAATGAAATTGATAATTTTATTGAGGAGGCCGCAGAACAGGAATATCTTGCAAAGATCTTTGCAGAGATTGCGTTCTTATCCAAAGCATACCGTGAAGTCATGGTGATGTACTACATTGATGAACTCAAGGTCAAGGACATTGCCGTAAGGCTTAACATAAGTGAAGCAACGGTAAAGCAGCGTTTGTTTTATGCACGAAATACGATCAGAGAAGAGGTAAAAACGATGAATGAAAGAACTTATGCACTAAAGCCTGTCAAATTAGCTTTCTCGGGAACCGGGAATCCTATTGGCAATGACCCGCGTTCAAAAACCGAAAGGGTATTTTCTCATAACCTGATTTATTTATGTAAAGATAAACCAAGGTCCGCCAAAGAGCTTTCCGAAGAACTTTGTGTACCTATGCCGTATATTGAAGATGAACTGGAAATTCAGTGTCACGGCGAAAATGGGCAATACGGTATGCTTCGCAAGCTCGACAATGGAAAGTATGCAGTAAATATTCATTTGGCAGATTATGATGAGTATGACCGGGCGAATAAAATATATGAAAAACATCTTGAAGAATTTTGTGATGTAATTTGCCGCACACTGAAACAGAATGAGGAAAAAATACTTTCATTTCCTTTTTTAAGTGTACAGAGAGATATTCGCTTCATCATGTGGTCCCTGATTTCAAGAACTGTTTGGGATTTTCAAGACAGGATCAATGATGTACTTGCGGAAAAATATTTTACCGATATTACTCCGGTAAAAAGGGATTTTTCTTGTGTCGCCGTTGCGTATACCGACGAACAAAAGCCTGCGTTTGATTTCTACGGCAGCGACGGAATCTACGCAACCGAGGTCGGCGGTTATAGGAATGTTTTTGTGTCCAACATTTACGGGAATCGTTTAGACAAGCATTTCTCTTGCGGACACAATATTTCTCAGGATCAAAAGCTTTTGATGACGCTCAGAGCTATCGGCGGAGTTTCCATAGACGAATTATCGGAAACCGAAAAGGAATTTGCAGCGAAAGCCATTGAGTGCGGGTATCTATGCAAGAACGGAAACATGTTAGAGCCCAAAATTGTTGTTATAGATAAAAAGAATGAAATGGAATTTTATCAGCTTTCTTTCGATCTGAATAATGATATGGGAGATATTATCGATCAGATTGCCGGTGAACTCACTGAGTTTATGCGTACTCATATTCCTGAGCACTTAATGAATGAGTATCAGATATATACGACACTTATTTCAGGAATAAGAATCCTCTCAAAAGCAATAGAAAAATGTATCGACAAAGGGCTGCTTTCAGAGCCTGAAAACAGATTGGGCGCCGAGGGCATATATATGGTTGTAAAAAAATGAGGCGGCACGTTCCATGTAAACCGATCATGTAAGCCGATACAGCGGCATCTGAATCGGTCGTGCTTGCCACAGTATGTGGAGCGTTCAAACGATATTATTTGCACGGAAGGGTGATACGGATTTTCTTACGCAAACATTGGCATTACAGAAAATTCACCAATATCACCCTGTCCGCTCATCTGCGCTTTGATCGTGCTGATTTCAGTGATTGAAAGTCCGCTTAATTCAGCGATCAAATCAATATGCATTGCCTTTTTTAACATTTTTCGCCATCATCGGTAATTTAAGCAATTCAGATAATTTAGTTGATTTAAGTAAATATTCGCTCTACGAGCGAAATCCATACCAGTTTTCCTGAAAATCCGAAAGCCGCTCGGCAAGTGTCAAAAGCGGATAAATAAGCAAGGTCAGTTTATGATCTCCCCAGTGACTGTATATGTCAATCTGTTCGCCGGTCGCCATATCGACCGTCTGCTTCGACGACAGGTTGTAACGAACCAATGCTTCAAGGGCTTTTCTGGCATTTTCCTCCGAAATCCCGCATTTCAAGCATGCGGATGAAGCCGTGCATGCAAATCCGCGGTTTTCCTGTAGGTAGCGCAATATCTTTCGCACATCCGGGTCCGCAAGAGTACGCAGAAAATCGCCGGCATCTTCGTTTCCCAAAAGCGCCAATGCTTCTGCCGGATCGGCGACATATGTCAGAGCAATATCTCTGTTTGCGTATACGCCTCCGCGCACCAAAGAGACAAAGCCGGTATGGTATTTTGGATTTTGTATCAATTTTTCGTGTATAACGTCTGAATCGGATGCCGGCTCCCAAGCCCACATGGTTTCAAGTACTGCGTTATACACGGCAAACGGCGTTTCCTCCAACTGTGCAGGCTTCTTTTGAATCTTTGGCGCAATGGAAAAGAGCTCGTCGATAGTCACCTCAAAAAAACCGGCGAGGATAGGGAGCAGCAGAATGTCCGGCATAGTAACACTGTTTTCCCATTTTGAAACGGTCTGTGCGGACACACCGATCACACCCGCCAATTCTTCCTGCGTCATTTTACGCATTCTGCGCAGTTCCGCAATTTTTTCTCCTATATTTATACTGTTCATGTGAAATTCTCCTTTAAATGCAGTAGATTCGGTCGACCGTGTTTATAGAATAACATGAACAGCATAATAAATCCATAGACCGTTTGGCAAGCGCTCCGCTAAAACAGATAGCATTTCGCTTGTCAGTACACCCTATTATTACCTCATCGGCTATACAAGCAAATACCTTTTCCTACACCCCCTCCGATATGCTCGGACATCATACTTGCTGTTATTTCCAATATTTTTGAAGAAAAATGGTCTTGCTTTTAGAAAAATGTGCAATTACGATAAAAGTAGAAATTAGCTGACTACGGAAAAATCATAGTACTTCGTCGGAAGACGGGTCTTAGGACATTATCATAAATGACTTACAAACGCCCGGCTAAGTCCCAAAGACGGGTGTTGACAAGCTACTTTAGATATGATACCCTCTAACCATAGATAAATCATTTACATATTTTTAATTATTTTATATTGATGAGGAGATGGTTATGACTAATTACGAATTGGTGGACAAAGCTGTTGAAATTGCCTTAGCCTATAAAACGGTATATGGCAAGGGAATGACTGGGCACAGAATTGATACAGATAATATTGACGATTTTAAAAAGGGTGATTATTCAGATTGGTATAATACAAAAGAAAAAATGGACAAAATTGAACCTTACATAGGTAAAGGATATTTTGGTTTTGATTGTGTCTGCCTCATAAAAGCTATTTTTTGGGGATGGAATGGAGACTATTCCCAAGAAATAGGTGGAGTAAGTGATTACTCTGCTTTTCCAGATCATGGTGTTAATGAAGTTTTTAAATATGATTGTACAGATAGTTCTTCTGATTTTTCTTCTATAGAACCCGGAGAATTTCTTGTTTCCAGTTTATATAACGGAGTTTATGGACATTGCGGTCTGTATATAGGAAACGGTTTGGCTGTTGACTGCACTAACTCAGGAACTCGAAATGGTGTAGCAATAACTGCTGTTGAGAATATAGGCGAAGTTAAGGGCTATACAGTAAAATCATGGTTGCAACATGCTAAGCTCACAAAAGTAAATTATTTGCCAGATGTAATACAACATTCAATACTGCGAATATCAAGAAGAAAATATTATTCAAGAGATAATGTCATCGTGCATGTTGATAGTAGTAAAATGGATTCATCATATACTGATCCGATTTTAGGCATATATCCGATTAGCACAAACAAATATAAGCAGGATTATATAAGCTATAAAAACATAACTAAGAAAGACAATGATATTCAAGTAAGTTTGCTATTGAATAAAAAAGATGAAAATAATGTGGTGCATTTTGCTCCTAAAGGTAGGTATAAAATTATTCGGACAAAAATAATAATTACGATATAGGAGACATATCATACTTTGATATTAGCGAAGCAGCGATATGTGACGCACTCTATGCAAACGGTTGGGTTGATGTCAGCATAAGCGGCACTATAGCTTCCGGTTCCTGGGTTGGTATATATTCTCAGAGTATAACATCGTTTGACGCCAGTCATCCGTCAGTAGCTTGGCGCTACGTACCATCTCAATTTATCAATCTAACCAAGTGTAATAATCAGAGCTTTTCAAGATTTAGGATTCATTACGAAACCAGTAATCCGGAAAATTATCAAGTCGTATTGTTTTCTGATAGTGGTTATAATGTATTATCAACGCGCAATATTAGTAAAATAGATTTTCATACGGACACGCTTGTTCCATCCATTAATGGGGCTCCTTGTATTGACTCATGGATTGGTATATATTACAAAAACACATTTGACTACTCAGATCAGCTCCCGTTTGGATGGTCTCGTGTTATTCCGCAATTAGGATATATTGTATCCATTAAAGCAAAACTCAATCCCAGCACTGAATATAAGGCAGTGTTATTCGCTAATAATAATGCCTCACCGAATGGCGGACAAAAGTATAAAGCTATTGCGACATGCACTTTTGTGACAACGTATGATTGATACGATTGTAGGTGAAAATTAAAGTATGAAAAGGCATATTATTTTACTTTTGGCTGTTATGCTTACTTGCATATATTCATTATCGCCGAGTAACAGTTATGCAGATGAAAATACAAGCGATCAAACAGTATACAAAAACATTCTGTCTGTTACGGTAAATGAAGACAACTCTATACTGATAGAGTATTTTTGTACGACTGTAAGATGCTACGAGCACGACGACGTTGATATCTCAATAGATTCGGATGACAAATTCAAGGCAGGTGAACGAAATATCCATACCTCTGAGAATTTGATGATCAGTGCATCTATAGGTAATGAAGTACAAAAACTTTTGGTCAGGTATCCTTCTTTGCTTAGGCCGGGCTGGAATAAAATTGACGGTCAGGATGATAGCTATTCAGACCATCGTTGGTGGGAATTTGCAGATGGAAACGTTTATATTAATGAAGATGCAATAATTACCGAAGATGTTCCGTATGGCAGCAGAATAAAACCCGGTAAATATTATTTGACAGTGGACGAAAAAACCGTAATAATGGGACCTGTTGAATTTGAGATTCCGGCTTCCGCTGCGGACAAACCTGTCAAATACAAGCAGGAGATGTCTGTATCTGTAAGGGATGACGGTTCACTCGGAATAAGCTTTCAATATCCGGGACTATTCAAATATTTTGAAAGCACCGTATACGGTATTGAAATTTACAAACTTGGATACAACGATTCAAATTATCTTCCTGCAGGAAGCGATATGCCGGATAAGAGCCCGAGCTGCGTTATGAAATGGACTATTGACGCGTCCGATATTAAAAATGAATCATATGCTTTAGAATATCCGTCAGCAAAAGCATATCCTGATATGCTGAACAGAGGAGAACTGACACAAGAAGAAAATTTAAAACCGGGCAGCTACTTAATGTATCTTACCGATGTGTATAAAAATATTGCTATAGCGGAGCCTGTTGAATTTGTAATACCGGACGACAGCGATGCGGAGGCGACCTCCTCTCCCGAGCCGACTGCCGAACCTACGGCGGTGCCGACGGCTGAGCCGACCGCCGCGCCCACTCCCGGTTCGCATGCCACCGAGAAAGTGACAGAGAGCCCGACGGCTTCCGTTTATTCCGAAACGCAGCATGTTACTGCCGGAGCAGAGTCTGCCGCGGCTGGTATGAAAGGAAACAGCATAGCTGTTATGATCTGTGCCTGTACGGCTGTCGCCGTAGGCATAGGCATAGCGGGCATGATCCTTATTAAGAAGAAACGGCACAATAAAAGCTGACATCATTCTGATAATTTTTTAATATACTGCCTAACCAAACACAAAGTATTCCGACTATGTGGGCGTAACAATCATGATTGATGCAAAGGTGCACGATGAAAACAAACGAAATGCTGAATCTTATCGGCGACAAAGATTTTCTCGATAAGATGTATCCATTTTCATACCGCAGGTGTAATACCTCTCATGAGGCTGAGGACTTATGCTCGGACATCATACTTGCTGTTATTTCCGCTGTATACAGTCAGGACAGTGTAGATAACTTCTATGCTTTTGCATGGACAATTGCACGAAGAGTATATGCCGATTACTCAGAAAACCGAAGCCGGATGCGTCAGACGGTGAGTATTGAAGATACAGATCCGATTTTGACGTCTGAAAAAAATGAAATTGATAATTTTATTGAGGAGGCCGCAGAACAGGAATATCTTGCAAAGATCTTTGCAGAGATTGCGTTCTTATCCAAAGCATACCGTGAAGTCATGGTGATGTACTACATTGATGAACTCAAGGTCAAGGACATTGCCGTAAGGCTTAACATAAGTGAAGCAACGGTAAAGCAGCGTTTGTTTTATGCACGAAATACGATCAGAGAAGAGGTAAAAACGATGAATGAAAGAACTTATGCACTAAAGCCTGTCAAATTAGCTTTCTCGGGAACCGGGAATCCTATTGGCAATGACCCGCGTTCAAAAACCGAAAGGGTATTTTCTCATAACCTGATTTATTTATGTAAAGATAAACCAAGGTCCGCCAAAGAGCTTTCCGAAGAACTTTGTGTACCTATGCCGTATATTGAAGATGAACTGGAAATTCAGTGTCACGGCGAAAATGGGCAATACGGTATGCTTCGCAAGCTCGACAATGGAAAGTATGCAGTAAATATTCATTTGGCAGATTATGATGAGTATGACCGGGCGAATAAAATATATGAAAAACATCTTGAAGAATTTTGTGATGTAATTTGCCGCACACTGAAACAGAATGAGGAAAAAATACTTTCATTTCCTTTTTTAAGTGTACAGAGAGATATTCGCTTCATCATGTGGTCCCTGATTTCAAGAACTGTTTGGGATTTTCAAGACAGGATCAATGATGTACTTGCGGAAAAATATTTTACCGATATTACTCCGGTAAAAAGGGATTTTTCTTGTGTCGCCGTTGCGTATACCGACGAACAAAAGCCTGCGTTTGATTTCTACGGCAGCGACGGAATCTACGCAACCGAGGTCGGCGGTTATAGGAATGTTTTTGTGTCCAACATTTACGGGAATCGTTTAGACAAGCATTTCTCTTGCGGACACAATATTTCTCAGGATCAAAAGCTTTTGATGACGCTCAGAGCTATCGGCGGAGTTTCCATAGACGAATTATCGGAAACCGAAAAGGAATTTGCAGCGAAAGCCATTGAGTGCGGGTATCTATGCAAGAACGGAAACATGTTAGAGCCCAAAATTGTTGTTATAGATAAAAAGAATGAAATGGAATTTTATCAGCTTTCTTTCGATCTGAATAATGATATGGGAGATATTATCGATCAGATTGCCGGTGAACTCACTGAGTTTATGCGTACTCATATTCCTGAGCACTTAATGAATGAGTATCAGATATATACGACACTTATTTCAGGAATAAGAATCCTCTCAAAAGCAATAGAAAAATGTATCGACAAAGGGCTGCTTTCAGAGCCTGAAAACAGATTGGGCGCCGAGGGCATATATATGGTTGTAAAAAAATGAGGCGGCACGTTCCATGTAAACCGATCATGTAAGCCGATACAGCGGCATCTGAATCGGTCGTGCTTGCCACAGTATGTGGAGCGTTCAAACGATATTATTTGCACGGAAGGGTGATACGGATTTTCTTACGCAAACATTGGCATTACAGAAAATTCACCAATATCACCCTGTCCGCTCATCTGCGCTTTGATCGTGCTGATTTCAGTGATTGAAAGTCCGCTTAATTCAGCGATCAAATCAATATGCATTGCCTTTTTTAACATTTTTCGCCATCATCGGTAATTTAAGCAATTCAGATAATTTAGTTGATTTAAGTAAATATTCGCTCTACGAGCGAAATCCATACCAGTTTTCCTGAAAATCCGAAAGCCGCTCGGCA
This sequence comes from uncultured Clostridia bacterium, assembly GCA_947625435.1. Taxonomy (GTDB): domain Bacteria; phylum Bacillota; class Clostridia; order UBA1212; family UBA1255; genus Egerieisoma. The sequence continues at coordinate 10,324 of CANQOI010000046.1, forward strand.
AGTGTCAAAAGCGGATAAATAAGCAAGGTCAGTTTATGATCTCCCCAGTGACTGTATATGTCAATCTGTTCGCCGGTCGCCATATCGACCGTCTGCTTCGACGACAGGTTGTAACGAACCAATGCTTCAAGGGCTTTTCTGGCATTTTCCTCCGAAATCCCGCATTTCAAGCATGCGGATGAAGCCGTGCATGCAAATCCGCGGTTTTCCTGTAGGTAGCGCAATATCTTTCGCACATCCGGGTCCGCAAGAGTACGCAGAAAATCGCCGGCATCTTCGTTTCCCAAAAGCGCCAATGCTTCTGCCGGATCGGCGACATATGTCAGAGCAATATCTCTGTTTGCGTATACGCCTCCGCGCACCAAAGAGACAAAGCCGGTATGGTATTTTGGATTTTGTATCAATTTTTCGTGTATAACGTCTGAATCGGATGCCGGCTCCCAAGCCCACATGGTTTCAAGTACTGCGTTATACACGGCAAACGGCGTTTCCTCCAACTGTGCAGGCTTCTTTTGAATCTTTGGCGCAATGGAAAAGAGCTCGTCGATAGTCACCTCAAAAAAACCGGCGAGGATAGGGAGCAGCAGAATGTCCGGCATAGTAACACTGTTTTCCCATTTTGAAACGGTCTGTGCGGACACACCGATCACACCCGCCAATTCTTCCTGCGTCATTTTACGCATTCTGCGCAGTTCCGCAATTTTTTCTCCTATATTTATACTGTTCATGTGAAATTCTCCTTTAAATGCAGTAGATTCGGTCGACCGTGTTTATAGAATAACATGAACAGCATAATAAATCCATAGACCGTTTGGCAAGCGCTCCGCTAAAACAGATAGCATTTCGCTTGTCAGTACACCCTATTATTACCTCATCGGCTATACAAGCAAATACCTTTTCCTACACCCCCTCCGATATGCTCGGACATCATACTTGCTGTTATTTCCAATATTTTTGAAGAAAAATGGTCTTGCTTTTAGAAAAATGTGCAATTACGATAAAAGTAGAAATTAGCTGACTACGGAAAAATCATAGTACTTCGTCGGAAGACGGGTCTTAGGACATTATCATAAATGACTTACAAACGCCCGGCTAAGTCCCAAAGACGGGTGTTGACAAGCTACTTTAGATATGATACCCTCTAACCATAGATAAATCATTTACATATTTTTAATTATTTTATATTGATGAGGAGATGGTTATGACTAATTACGAATTGGTGGACAAAGCTGTTGAAATTGCCTTAGCCTATAAAACGGTATATGGCAAGGGAATGACTGGGCACAGAATTGATACAGATAATATTGACGATTTTAAAAAGGGTGATTATTCAGATTGGTATAATACAAAAGAAAAAATGGACAAAATTGAACCTTACATAGGTAAAGGATATTTTGGTTTTGATTGTGTCTGCCTCATAAAAGCTATTTTTTGGGGATGGAATGGAGACTATTCCCAAGAAATAGGTGGAGTAAGTGATTACTCTGCTTTTCCAGATCATGGTGTTAATGAAGTTTTTAAATATGATTGTACAGATAGTTCTTCTGATTTTTCTTCTATAGAACCCGGAGAATTTCTTGTTTCCAGTTTATATAACGGAGTTTATGGACATTGCGGTCTGTATATAGGAAACGGTTTGGCTGTTGACTGCACTAACTCAGGAACTCGAAATGGTGTAGCAATAACTGCTGTTGAGAATATAGGCGAAGTTAAGGGCTATACAGTAAAATCATGGTTGCAACATGCTAAGCTCACAAAAGTAAATTATTTGCCAGATGTAATACAACATTCAATACTGCGAATATCAAGAAGAAAATATTATTCAAGAGATAATGTCATCGTGCATGTTGATAGTAGTAAAATGGATTCATCATATACTGATCCGATTTTAGGCATATATCCGATTAGCACAAACAAATATAAGCAGGATTATATAAGCTATAAAAACATAACTAAGAAAGACAATGATATTCAAGTAAGTTTGCTATTGAATAAAAAAGATGAAAATAATGTGGTGCATTTTGCTCCTAAAGGTAGGTATAAAATTATTCGGACAAAAATAATAATTACGATATAGGAGACATATCATACTTTGATATTAGCGAAGCAGCGATATGTGACGCACTCTATGCAAACGGTTGGGTTGATGTCAGCATAAGCGGCACTATAGCTTCCGGTTCCTGGGTTGGTATATATTCTCAGAGTATAACATCGTTTGACGCCAGTCATCCGTCAGTAGCTTGGCGCTACGTACCATCTCAATTTATCAATCTAACCAAGTGTAATAATCAGAGCTTTTCAAGATTTAGGATTCATTACGAAACCAGTAATCCGGAAAATTATCAAGTCGTATTGTTTTCTGATAGTGGTTATAATGTATTATCAACGCGCAATATTAGTAAAATAGATTTTCATACGGACACGCTTGTTCCATCCATTAATGGGGCTCCTTGTATTGACTCATGGATTGGTATATATTACAAAAACACATTTGACTACTCAGATCAGCTCCCGTTTGGATGGTCTCGTGTTATTCCGCAATTAGGATATATTGTATCCATTAAAGCAAAACTCAATCCCAGCACTGAATATAAGGCAGTGTTATTCGCTAATAATAATGCCTCACCGAATGGCGGACAAAAGTATAAAGCTATTGCGACATGCACTTTTGTGACAACGTATGATTGATACGATTGTAGGTGAAAATTAAAGTATGAAAAGGCATATTATTTTACTTTTGGCTGTTATGCTTACTTGCATATATTCATTATCGCCGAGTAACAGTTATGCAGATGAAAATACAAGCGATCAAACAGTATACAAAAACATTCTGTCTGTTACGGTAAATGAAGACAACTCTATACTGATAGAGTATTTTTGTACGACTGTAAGATGCTACGAGCACGACGACGTTGATATCTCAATAGATTCGGATGACAAATTCAAGGCAGGTGAACGAAATATCCATACCTCTGAGAATTTGATGATCAGTGCATCTATAGGTAATGAAGTACAAAAACTTTTGGTCAGGTATCCTTCTTTGCTTAGGCCGGGCTGGAATAAAATTGACGGTCAGGATGATAGCTATTCAGACCATCGTTGGTGGGAATTTGCAGATGGAAACGTTTATATTAATGAAGATGCAATAATTACCGAAGATGTTCCGTATGGCAGCAGAATAAAACCCGGTAAATATTATTTGACAGTGGACGAAAAAACCGTAATAATGGGACCTGTTGAATTTGAGATTCCGGCTTCCGCTGCGGACAAACCTGTCAAATACAAGCAGGAGATGTCTGTATCTGTAAGGGATGACGGTTCACTCGGAATAAGCTTTCAATATCCGGGACTATTCAAATATTTTGAAAGCACCGTATACGGTATTGAAATTTACAAACTTGGATACAACGATTCAAATTATCTTCCTGCAGGAAGCGATATGCCGGATAAGAGCCCGAGCTGCGTTATGAAATGGACTATTGACGCGTCCGATATTAAAAATGAATCATATGCTTTAGAATATCCGTCAGCAAAAGCATATCCTGATATGCTGAACAGAGGAGAACTGACACAAGAAGAAAATTTAAAACCGGGCAGCTACTTAATGTATCTTACCGATGTGTATAAAAATATTGCTATAGCGGAGCCTGTTGAATTTGTAATACCGGACGACAGCGATGCGGAGGCGACCTCCTCTCCCGAGCCGACTGCCGAACCTACGGCGGTGCCGACGGCTGAGCCGACCGCCGCGCCCACTCCCGGTTCGCATGCCACCGAGAAAGTGACAGAGAGCCCGACGGCTTCCGTTTATTCCGAAACGCAGCATGTTACTGCCGGAGCAGAGTCTGCCGCGGCTGGTATGAAAGGAAACAGCATAGCTGTTATGATCTGTGCCTGTACGGCTGTCGCCGTAGGCATAGGCATAGCGGGCATGATCCTTATTAAGAAGAAACGGCACAATAAAAGCTGACATCATTCTGATAATTTTTTAATATACTGCCTAACCAAACACAAAGTATTCCGACTATGTGGGCGTAACAATCATGATTGATGCAAAGGTGCACGATGAAAACAAACGAAATGCTGAATCTTATCGGCGACAAAGATTTTCTCGATAAGATGTATCCATTTTCATACCGCAGGTGTAATACCTCTCATGAGGCTGAGGACTTATGCTCGGACATCATACTTGCTGTTATTTCCGCTGTATACAGTCAGGACAGTGTAGATAACTTCTATGCTTTTGCATGGACAATTGCACGAAGAGTATATGCCGATTACTCAGAAAACCAAAGCCATGTTTATTTCTTGCCGATTTCGAGATATCATAATACTGATCTCAAGTTTTCTTTAGATTTCAAGAATGCTCAAGAATGAAAGGATGGATTATATGAATTTAGCTAAAATCTCTGCCAACGGCCGGATCACGGTGCCGGTGGAAATCCGCCGTCTGCCGGGGCTGAAATCCGGCGATAAGATTCTGTTCTTTCATAAGCCGAACTGGGAAGTGGTCATGTGCAATGCCTCCTCGCAGGCAATCCGCAGGGCGCAGGCCGCTTTTGCCGGCGCAGCTGAAGCTATGGGAATTTCCGGCGAGGACGATGTGCAGGCAATTGTAGACGAAATACGTTACGAAAAGGATTGAAACCATAGCAAAAACTGATATAATGCTGTTTGTCCAAGATATGAGGGATGAGGATAATCATTAATGGAAATAAGGAATTGATAGAATGGATTATACGATCATTGAACGCGAGCCTTTTACAGTTGTCGGGATACGGCGCACAACACCTTACGGTGGCGGTACATGGGCGATTGTTAAAAGCGATGGCAACAATGTGACAGCAGAAAAAACTTTTGGGAAGTTTTATGATCTGGGGCTGTGCTTTGGATTTGGGCACGATGGCAGCAATGATTATATGTGTGCTGTAGAATATGAGGGTGCTGTACCGGAGGGATTTGACAGCTTCACATATCCGGCTGCTAAGTGGATAAAATTTGAAGCCAAAGGCTCTTTGAAAGAAAATGTATTAGGCAGCGTTTGGCAGCGTATTAATAATGAGTTCCTACCGCAAAGTCAATATAAAAAATCGGAGCTTCCCACAATTGAAAAGTATGTGATATGGGATGAAGCCGCCGATATCTGTAATGTCGAAATATGGATACCTGCCATACTGAAATAGTTGTTTTTTGAGTACATCTTACAAAATGAATGCTGAAAATGAATCCCGACCATTCATCGGGATTCACACAAACGCTATTTACTACAACACGCGAATTCAGGCTCATGATCACTGCCGGTGTGATGAGCGGCGATTCCATCTCCATTAACGTAAGAAACAGTCCACCACGGTGCGTGATGGTGATCATCCAAAGACTTAGGCACAAGTTCCCAAATAGCGGGTGTATCCTTAGCTGTGTCTTCATACCGGTTCAACAGCTTTTTTGCCCAAGACTCTCTTAAGTCCAATTTAAAATCATATGCCGCGAAAATTGCTTCCGCTGAAGGAACTGCTGCGGATTCCGGCGTGTGAATGTCAGGTTCAAAATTTCAATTTGCTGCAACTGTTTTCGCAGAGTTCATAACTATACGGATGTTATTGTAGCACCGTAAATACCCGTTTTCAATAGTATATGCAAAAAATACAGCAGATCTTGCAAAAAATAATCGTTGAAACTGTGCTCTGAATGGGCTGAATGTGCCGTTTTGTCATCATAGATTTTTTTGAAGAAAGGCATTTTCCGTCAGCATCGCCGTCAGGAGAAAGATGCGAAAAGTGCCTTATTTTACGCATTTTACGCGTATTTGTGAACATGCGTGAGCTGCCCGGATGACGGCTCACAGCCGTCGGGGAAAACCGTCAGGCGTGAAATTGCCGTGTTTTTTGCCTGTATTTTACGTATATTTTGAGATTTTACGCGTATAGTTATGAACTCTGCGAAAACAGACGGACGTCCTTCATAGCGTCATGTCTGCACGTTAAGTAGAAAGACGGGATATATTTATGAGAACCTTAACCGGGCGTAATTCTAAAAAAATAACAGACCCGAGCGAATCGCTCATGGATGCCGTTGTGCACATCGCGGCGCGGGACGGGATAGAGAACGTTTCTGTGCGCACTATCGTGGCCGAGGCCGAGGGCATTGCCACGGATGCCTGCCTTTAC
>CANQOI010000047.1 GCA_947625435.1 uncultured Clostridia bacterium
TCATTGGTATCGATCTCCGTAAGCCAAAACCCGAATAAGACGGAGTACATAGAGGGTACGAAATTTGAAGACGCGGGTATGGAGCTTAAGCTCGTGTACGACAACGGAACAGAGGAGATCGTAAAGTCCGGTTGGGATGTCAAATATGACTTCAGCACACCGGGAGATTGCGAAGTAGTCATAACGTATAAAAATTGCAGCACGACTTTAAAGGCTAAAGTCCGTGCGAAGTCTTTGGTTTCGATCTCCGTGAGCAAAAACCCGAACAAGACGGAGTACATAGAAGGTACGAAATTTGAAGACGCGGGTATGGAATTGAAGCTCGTATACGACAACGGAACTGAAGAGATCGTAAAGTCCGGCTGGGATGTCAAGTACGACTTCAGTACGCCGGGAGATTGCGAAGTAGTCATCACGTATAAAAACTGCAGCACGACACTGACCGTGACCGTGCGCGCGAAGTCTTTGGTATCAATCTCCGTAAATAAAAACCCGAATAAGACGGAGTACATAGAAGGTACGAAGTTTGAGGACGCGGGCATGGAACTTAAACTCGTATACGACAACGGAACAGAAGAGATCATAACGTCCGGCTGGGAGCTTGACTACGATTTCAGCAGTGCCGGACAGAAGGAAGTAAAGATTTCATACCTCAGCTGCGATACAACACTGACGGTGAATGTAGCCGCGAAGTCTTTGGTTTCGATCTCCGTGAGCAAAAACCCGAACAAGACGGAATACGTCGAAGGTACGGAATTTGACGGCACCGGCATGGAACTTAAACTCGTATACGACAACGGAACGGAAGAGATCATAACGTCCGGCTGGGACGTTGACTACGATTTCAGCAGACCCGGACAGAGCGAAGTAAAGATCGGTTACAACGGCATTGAGACAGTCATTACCGTAACGGTCAAAGAATCCTCGCAGCAGCAACCGGCTGATCCTGACAGCGGCGATGATAACGATGATAACGGTGATGTCAATAATCCGCAGACCGATGACGGCATGCTGCTGTGCGCCCGTATACTTATCATATTGTCTTTCACAGGCATACTGATATTGCTCATACGCCGCACAAAACGGTTCACAGCGTCATAATTTATTTTGACAACATACACATGTTTTGATATACTCCCCCTTACAGGGGTATATCATAAGAGAGTGAAATGTTACGGTTGTAACCGGAAAATAGAGAGATACGATACGATTTGAAAGGAGATAAGGTACGTGATTAGAAAAATAATGGGTTTGTTGCTGACACTTACAATGATGCTTTCTGTAGCGGCATGCAGCGATTCGGGCAGCGGCAATAATAACGCCGAAGAAGAGAAGACAAAAAGATATGAAGGACCTTTTTCGGAACTGAACGGCGCTTTGGGCGGTGTTGATGACCTGGGAAGAACACTTGCGGCGAGTACGGAAGTGGGAGAAAAAAGAAACGACAGAACGGTAGGTATATTTTACTTTCTGTGGATCGGTGAACACGGAACGACAGGTCCGTATGACAACAGCGCCATAGTAGAGGAGAATCCGGACGCGATAAAGTCAGAGTCAGCCTGGATCAAAGCGGGCGGCGGTCCGCTCAATGCGCACCATTTCTGGGGCGAACCGCTTTTCGGATATTATAAATCTTCGGATACATGGGTGATGAGGAAGCATCTTCAGATGCTCACCGATGCCGGCGTGGATTATATAGTATTTGATACAACGAACGCGGTCACATATGATCAGAGAGTTAAGGATCTTATAGAGGTTTGGTACGAGTATCTTGAAATGGGTGTGAACGTGCCTAAGCTCGCGTTCTATACTCACTCCAGTTCGGGCTCGACGATGGATCATATATACAAAAATATATATACGAACAAAAGTCTCAATAAAAAGTATCCCAGACTGTCTGAACTGTGGTTCAATTGGGACGGAAAGCCTATGATAATAGGCAGCGCGTTCGAAGCATCCGCAGAGATAAAAGAATATTTTACCGTCAAGGAAGCTCAGTGGCCTACCGAGGATCCCGTAGACAACGGATTCCCGTGGATGGAATTCGGCTGGTTCGGTTCGCAGCAGGCGGTATACGGAAGAGACGGACGGAAGGAAGTAATGAGCGTTTCGGTCGCGCAGCACTGTGATACCGTCGAATTCAGTGCAACGGCGTGGTACGGCGGCAACGATCACTCCAGATCATGGCACAACAATGCGAACGATACATCCGAGAACGCCATTCTTTACGGATATAATTTTGCGGAGCAATGGGAATATGCCATCAAAGAGGATCCCGAAACGATATTCGTAACAGGCTGGAATGAATGGGTTGCTCAGAGACAGCCGGGCAATAAAAATTATGCAATAAGATTTGTAGACTGTGCAGATTATAATAACAGCCGTGACGTTGAACCTGCGGCGAAAGTGTTCGGCGACAACTACTATATGCAGATGGCCGAGTACATACGCAAATATAAGGGCGCAGATTACAGAGTTTATGTCGGAGACGATCAGACGATAGATATAAACGGAGATTTCAGTCAGTGGGATAATCAGTCCGTCACAGCCAAATACCTTGACTATACGAACGATACAGTCGACAGAAACGAGAGAGGATTCGGTAAGATCAAGTATACAAATGAGACCGGGCGCAACGATATAGTAAATATGAAGGTCGCTCACGATGACAATTATATTTATTTCTACGTGGATACAGCCGAGGATATCACGCCGTCAACGGATGACAACTGGATGACGCTGTTCATCGATTCCGGAGTTGAAGGAAATGCGGAGTGGTACGGCTACGATTTCGCCGTGAATGTCGTAAAGCCCAACGGAAATGACGCCGTTCTTTCGAAATGTGACGGAAACGGTTGGAACTGGTCGGATGCCGGCACCGTTAAAATGAAAGTGGAAGGCAATAAAATGATGCTCGCCATTTCACGGGCCGATCTCGGCATACCCGATAATAACGGTGAAACGTTGATAGATATGCAGTTCAAATGGGCTGACAACTATCAGAAAAACGAAGCGGGAAATTATGAGATCTGGACATTTTACACGGACGGAGACGCGGCTCCTTACGGAAGAATGAATTATATTTATTCTGAAAAGTCGTAATTTACAGGTGATCCGTGCTATCGGAGCAGACAAATTTGCGGTTTGCTCCGATTTTATTATAATGTTATAATACAATGTAACTGCGGACAGATCTATGCTGCGCCGCAGATCGTGTAAAGTCAGGATAAATAAATTTATTGAGGAGTGTTAGGTATGTTTTACAGAGCGGTAGCAGCGACATGCCCCGGCAACGATAAAGATTATAACAGCAGTAATATTTATCTCAATGCGAAATACATAACAAACGACATAAAATCTTCCGAGGTGCTTCTTAAGCAGAAATCGGAGCAGAAAGGGCTGCAGTTCTATGCCATTGCCGAGGGGTTCGGCGCAGACGATTACAGCGATGAAGCTTCGCTCATAGCTGTGAAGCAGCTTTCCGCGATCCAGAAAAAGGCTATGGAAACCGAGATCGGCAGTGATTACGATGAATCGGCGGATGCGATATACTCTTATCTTGAGGACTTTGTAAGGGATTCTGATGCGGCTATAGCCGCAAAGATGGAAGAATCGGGCGGAAAGAATATTTATGCTTCGGTTGCTGCCATCGGATTTAATGAAACGGCGGCGATCACGTGTAATCTCGGAAATACAAGAATTTATTTATTCCGTAAAGGCGGTCTTAACAGGCTTACGGAGGATCACAATCAGGCGCAGGTCATGTACAGCAACGGTGTGATACCGGAGGACAGGCTTGCTTCTCATCCCAAGAAGAATAAACTTACGCAGTACCTCGGGGTAATGCCTGAAGAAAATAAACAGGAGCCGTACTACTCGGAGTTAGAAGTAAAGCACGGCGATATTTTCATAATATGCAGCAATTCGTTCTGCAACAGTGTCGATGACGAAAGCATCTGCGCTATGGTCAAGGATTCGCACAGCCTTTCACAGATCGCGGAGAGGCTTATGCATGCGGCTGCCCAAAAGGGATTCGATGAAGATACATCGATAGTCGTGATCCGTGCGGATTCTCATGAAAAGACAGCGGCAGGCGCAGGAGCAGGCGCAGGGGCACGTACGGCAGCGGCAGGAGCTGCGGCAGTCGGCTCAGGGACACGTACGGCAGCGGCAGCCGGCAAGCGCGGAGGAAATCTTTACGCGAATAATAAGAGCAATGCCTCAGCTTCGGGAAGCGCGCGTTATTCGGACGTCGATCTGCCTGAAAACGATGAGGGAGAGGAAGAAACGGGCATACGCAAGTACATGACTAAGCTCAAAAACGCATTGGGCTTCGGAGCGGATTCTTCAAACGAAAAAATGCTTCCCGCGCTGCTCATGTTCGGAGGATGTATACTCGTAGTAGTCATACTTACCATATTGGGTATTAAAATATATAATGCATCCAAAGCGCCGTCTCCGGGAGGATACAGTTCATACATAGAAACACCTGCACCGGGCAGTCCCACGCAGACGACTTCTTCAGCTTCACCTTCTCCGTCCTTGTCACCTTCACCGGAAGGTTCACAGACGCCTTCGGCAACTCCGAGCGGCCAGACGGGATCGCCTGCCGTTACGGATAATACGCAAGGACCGACAGCGGGGAACAACACTGAGCCTCCTGTGACCGACGCTCCCACACAGGCACCGACAGAGCCGCCGACACAGGCACCCACACAGAGACCTACACAGGCACCGACACAGGCGCCTACACAGAGACCTACGCAGGCACCGACAGAGCCGCCGACACAGGCGCCTACAGAGCAGCCTACCGAGTCTCCGACAGAGTCGCCGACAGAAGAACCTACGGAGACGCCTACGATCGAACCTACTCCCACAGCCGACGAAACAGATGAACCGCCCGTAACAGAGGAGACTCCTGCACCGGAAGAGACTCCCGTAAGTCCGGGCGAAGGGGACTCCGGTGATAATGGCGGGAACTGAGCAGGTTTATGCGTTGTGAGATTACGCGGAAAATGCCGGCATGTGCCTGATAAGCACATGCCGGCGTATTTGTGACATATCAAGGAGCTCGGATCTTATATGAAACTGAACATTAAAACGCATATGCAAGTCGCAGGCAAGCTGTTGTATGCTTATTTCTTGGCGGTCGCTCTCGCATGGGCGGCGGTTCCTCTCATAATAGTACTTCTGTCAAGATTTCCCGTTTATCTTATACTCAGCATTTATACATTCTGCGTGACGGTCATAATGATATGCATACTGTACGTCACATCTCACGGCTGCGGTGAAACGGACAGAAAACCGTATAATTGGGCAAAATACAATGCAAAGGGTTTTGTCTGCTCCGCATTGGCATTTGCAGTCATAGTGATCGCGGAGCTCATCATCATTTTACTGGCCGACAGATATATCATAGTAAGACACCCGCATTTTACGATAGCTTCATTCAATCATTACGCGAAGCTCATACTGTACATGCCCTTCTTCTGGTTTTACCGCATGACAGCGGGTGCGCCGGGAGAAACGCCGGTACCGGAGGTCACGCCGCTTACATGCCTTTACCCCGCCGTGATAGTGATACTGAGCTGCGGAGTGGGATATGCGATGGGATTTCACGGGGTGAGGATAATAAAAAATCCGCCTAAAAATAACTTCCTTCGCAAGCTTATATACGGAGGGCCGCGCAGGAAAAAGAAGCTCAAAGGAATACCGAAGGAGGACGCACGGTAATGAACTGCAAAGAACTATATGATTATCTCAATAAGCAGTATGCGAAGATTTATAAAGACCTTGAAACGAGAGACGGCGCAGATGAAACGACCGGCTTTAAAGGATACCTGGTTGAGATAGACCGGCTCACGGACAGCCTTGCCGCGGAAATAGATGAGCATACGTCCGATTGGAGCGGCCCGGAATGGGAGGCGTTCTTCAATTGCCACGTTGAATACGGAGATCCGGACATAAGCCTGTATATCATCAAAAAAATAACGGAAAACTGCGGGGACGGTTTTTTCGCGCGCGTGATATCGGAAAATACGGAGACCATAAGAAACGACGTGTATGCGTCGCCCGCCGATAAGGAAGCGCTGCGTTCCTCCGACGCGCTGCTCACAGCGACAGATGCGCTGAATCATATCAAGACCGGCGGAGCGGACGAAGCGGTGATAGGCGCATTCGAAGCGTGCGCAACGGCGAACGATCATATACTGTGCCCTCTCGCAGTATATATAGCGCGCGAATGTGAGGACAAAATAGTCGATTATCTTGAAAATGACGCGTGCGAGCCGCATAAGCTCACGGAGCTTGTGAGCGAATACACGATATCCGGCAGGAAGAACATGCGCGTGTACGACGCGATCAAAAAACGTTTCAAGAGTATGCCGGACGAGAGCGATACAAAACTCCATTTTGCCCTGATGCTCGGAGATTACGGAGAGCCCAATGCCATACTCATACTCAGAAAATATGCAAAAAAGCTCATAGAAAAATACAACGAAAACAGAGACAGAGAACTGTTCTCTAACATAATGATGATATCGTCCGCAGTCGAGTCGCTGGGCGGAAGCACCGAAGATCTGTTTGAGTAAAATTTTACACGAATGTGAATATTTGCAAGCCCCCTGTAATATGCTTAATCAAGTAGTACGCAGGGGGTGTCTTTATTGATACTTATTATGAAAAAAACGAACGTAATACTCGGAATACTGATATTTGTACTCACGGCGGCGATAGCGGCCGTAAATATCGGCTTCGGCGGCAGCCGTGCGGGGTCGTCCGTAAACGCATCTGACTATGTTGAAACGCTTTCTCCCGCAGGTAAAATGATAGTACTCGACGCGGGGCACGGCGGAGAGGATCCGGGGGCGGTGAGTGCATACAGCGGGGCAAAAGAAAAAGACATAACGCTCATCATAGCGCAGAAAACAAAAGCACTGCTCGAGGAAGCGGGATATACCGTGATAATGACGCGTACAGAGGACGTTTTAAGCTACGATGACGAAAAGCTTTCCATGACCGCCAAGAGAAGGCAGGATCTCATAAAAAGGAAAAAAATGATGGACGAAAGCGGAGCGGACATAGTCGTGAGCATACATCTGAACTCATTCAGCGACACGAAGTATCACGGAGCGCAGACATTTTACACAAAGGAATCACTCTCGAGCAAAAAGCTCGCCATAAGCCTGCAGACCGCGCTCAGAGAACTGGCGGAGCCGGAAAACGACAGAGAAGCGCTACTCAAATCCGACGACATAATAATAACGAAAAGCTGCAAAGTAACGACAGCGATAGTGGAATGCGGCTTCCTGTCGAATCAGGAGGAAGAAAAGAAACTGACGGATGACGCATATCAGAGTAAAATAGCGGAAGCGATCAGAGCGGGAATTGACAATTATTTTACAGTGATGACGCCGAAAGAATGACGAACGGCGGCGAAAAAAATATAAAAAAATATTATTTGTGAAAAAAACCGGGAAATAATTCACCCGGCTTTTTTACATTATATGGAATCCCTTTAAAGAGCGCCCGAAAGCGTGAAAAAATCGGGAAATAATCCTCCGCTCGTTACGGGACGTAAAATGATGTATCCTAATAATGCGGAAAGAAAACGCGGAGGTGTGTAATATGGGCGATGTTTTAAACGGCAGATATTCTGTGATTGAAATTATTTCTGAAGACAGGCTCTATAAGGCTATGGATACCGCAACCGGAAGCTTTGTGGCCGTAAAGAAATGGAAGTCGAAAGATCAGTCATTCAATAACGAGCTTTCGGCTCTTATGTCTGTTACGCATCCCGCGATTCCGCGGTTTGCGGACTGCTTTTACATTGACGGGTACAGTTATATAGCGGAGGAATGGATCGAAGGGGATACACTCGCATCGGCGGCGGTATTCCCCGTTATAACCGATTTCGCACTGTCGTGCGCAGAATTTCTGTGCTCTCTCACTGCGGATAAGAACAGCATGCGCGTACACGGGGACATAAAACCCTCAAATATAATAGTGAAGGACGGCAAAGCGTTTTTTATAGATTTTGAGAGCAGTGTGAAGATAGAGAAAAAGCGCGGCGGCAGAGAAAATACGGGAAAGGCACAGAATAACAGAGCGGACACATTGAGGCTCGCCAGCGAATATTTTACGGCGCCCGAAGTGTTTTTCGGCAAGCTCACGCCGCAGAGCGATATATATTCGGTCGGGATGGTACTTGCGTGGATGCTCGGCGGATTCGATGACGACGGCCCGGATACGGACAGGATATCCGATCTCTGCGTGCTCAAACCGATAATACGGAAGTGTACGGCTCCGGATGCCAAAAACAGATTCCCGGATGCACAGGCGCTCCTCAAGACACTCAAAAAAGTATGCGGGGGCAATGAGAATATAAAGAACGTTAAAGATATACATTCGGGCCCTTATGAGAGCGCAAGGAGATTTTCACTGTATATAGACTGCAATGTATGCTTCGGATGGGAGCTGGCATGTTCTGCGGCCCTTTTCTTCGGAATGAAAACGTGCATAATGGCCCTCACGGAACGCACGCAGAGGAAGCTGAAATATTATGCCGAGAACGACAGATATTACGATGAGGAATATGCCGAAGAAGAAGCCGTTCCGTATATGCTGAACTACCGATCACTGTATCAGAGAAACGCCGAAGCGTGGCACGCGAACGGGCTCATACACAGAACGGACGTGTGCGATAACCTGTATTATTCGGGCACACGCCTTATAGATGAGCTTGAACCTGAAAATGAGGTCTGTATTTCCGACATAGTAAACTGGGGCAGAGCGAATTTTGACTGCATGATATTCATAACGGACAGATATGACGACAAGCCGGCGGTAAAGAACCTGACTTCCTCATGCGATTACACGATAGCGACGCCTCTTGCCAACGTAGATGACATAGAAGCATGCAGAAATTATTACGAGAGATTCGGAGGACACGTACTGTACGCGGCATGGGAATACAATGAAAAAAGCAGCCTGCCCGAGGAAAGCATAGCGCTCATAGTAGGGGCGGACAGATATCTCGGCTGCGTATCTCACAACGATAACCGCACCGCCAAGAGGAATTATATCGGTAAAATGCTCCCCATATTCGGATCGGGACTGTATTCGGAGGAGGAAAACACGCAGTATATCAATATAATAAACAGATTGTTCCACAATGCGTACGGCACGGCGGAATACGCGGAAGGAGTCACAGTATGAGACGGAAGATATTGCTCAGGACCGCACTGATCCTGATATGTATGTCGGCAGTGGCGGCAATTTACACATTTGTCGTGATACCTTCAGTCAAAGAAAAAGAAAGAGCCGCTTTTGAAAGATTCATAGACGAGGCAGAAGAACATGACGATCTCGTCACTGTGCTCATTTACAACGGGAAAACGCCCCTGTTTCCCGGAACGGTCATAACCGAGAGCACAGAGCAGTATTTTACGTCGGAAGAGATACCGGAAAACGCAGCCGTGTACGGATATGTTTCGGATCCGGATAAGATATACGGAATGCAGGTAAGATATACGATATGCGAGGGTCAGCAGATATCTATGCAGAGCTTTAAAAAATATATCTACGAATATGAAGGAGGGGAACGTCTTAAGGATTTTAATATACAGAGTCTTGTGGCGGGGCAGGCAATGCCGGGGAGATATGTGGATATAATGCTCATATATCCCGACGGCAGGACCGCTGTGGTAGTGCCGAAAATACAGATATGCGACATAGTCACGGAGCGTGTGAACGGTACGGACGTAAACAGCGTTGTTTTTGCCGTAAATGACAGGGAATATTCCGATCTTATAAACGCAGAATACGAGGGCCGTCTCGATATAAGGGTCTATATAGACGTATCACAGGACGCATCATTAAAGACATATGTTCCGGGGCGTATGACAGCGGGAGCCGGCGCGTCATGATGATCGGAAATATATTGTTTGCTCTGCCCGCCGTATGCGCGGTCATATGTCTCATACTGTATACAGAAGCGTCATATGCCGCGAGACGTATACATAAAGAGTACGGAAGGATATCTCTGCATACGTATTACGGCCGCCTGTGCGGCAGATTGTATTTACGTATGTCTAAGATAGGTTTTTTGAGATACATTATCTACGAAACAGGATGCAGACTTTCGGTCTTCAATACGTACTCCATGGAATCAAACAGAAGGACAGGCGCTGCCGTTATCGCCGCATATTCTTTGTATTCGGCGGCAGCGCCTGTGTGTTTCTTTGTATTGACGGGGCCTGATCTGTTTACGTGTATGCTGTGTGCGTGCGCAGCCTGCGCGGTACCTATATTTATTTTTTGTATGATATCCGAAATAAGGATACAAAGGCAGATAGCAGATATACCGAACGCTGCAAGACTTATAAGGGCGCGCTGCATACTTACGGGGGATATATCGAAGGCTGTAGGACTCTGTATAAATGACGCAGGCAGCAGTCTCAGGCCTGAGCTTATACGCATATATGCAGCCATTAAACGGAATGGCGGTGCGGATGCGGAACGGACTCTGAGAGAAGCAGTATCAAAATACGGAAGCGGGCAAATGATACTGTTCTTTGAGCTTATTTTGTATCTTTTGAACACAGGCGCAGACCGGGGCGCAGACGAAGACCGGGAGTTGGTACTTGCCGCATATGCGCTCATATGCCGCCGCGCCGCAAGAGGGAGAAAAGGAGAGATGGCGCGGCTCAAGATCCTGTTTGCACTGAGATGCTCGTCCCCCGACAAGGATACAGGGCTCACTCTCGGCATACTAAAAAGCGCCTCTGTATATTATAAGAAATATATAGAGCGCATCATCGCCGCAGAAAACAATAAAGCCGAATGCAAAGATACACTTTTTGAAAATCTCATATCAAAAATAAAAGATACCGATATGAAAATATTTGCCGAACAGATATATATGGGGATCGTGATCGATGCAAGTGCCGCAGTTATGAGTATAAAAGAGGAAATTTTTCTGACTTATCCACAGAAAACTGTGGATAAACACCGCCACGCTGTGGAATACTTACATTAACCCGCTTTTTAAAGTGTATATGTAAAAATATGTTAATCAAGCCAAATTACAAAAGTAATCCACAAAAATCCTGTGGATAACTCCGGAATTTTTGTGGAAAATAAAGATAAAACTGTGGAATAGAGCGAGGTATATTGGGGATTACATCACATAAAACAGTATACTGAAAAAGTGGAGAACGCTTCCCGCCACCACAAACAGGTGGAATACCGAATGCATGAAGCTTATATTTTTTTTCTTGCTCAAGGCGTATAAAACAGCGCCCACGGTATATGCGATACCACCTGTGCCCAGGAAAACGAGGCAGCCTACGGGAAAGAGCTGAACCATGGGACGGATCGCGATCAATATGCACCAGCCCATGGCAATATAGCATATCATGGAAAATATCTTAAATTTATTCAGATTGACCGCATTCAGTGTTATGCCGAGGGCAGCCGCGCCCCATACTATTCCGAATACGGTCCACGCAAGTCCCGGACGCTCTGCTCTCAGCACGCTTCCTATCGTGAAAGGGGTGTATGTTCCGGCTATGAGGAAAAATATCGAACAGTGGTCTATTACGCGGAATACACGCTTTGCCCTGTTGGGGCGGAGACCGTGATAAAGGCTGGACATCGTATACAATATTACCATTGATGCGCCGTATATCGCTCCGCTCACGACACCCCATACATTGCCGTGTACCGCGGCCACGATCACGCATAGCGTCAGGGCCGCGACGGCAAGCGCGCCGCCCACTATATGCGATACCATATTAAATATTTCTTCACCTTTTGAATAAACGGGCAATTCGTATTTTCCCGCGCCGACCTTTTTCATTATGCACATCCCGACTGAAAAATATTTTATGCTTTCAGATTATACAACGGAATATGGCGCGGAGCAAATTTTACACGGCGGATTTTACACGGGCGGCATACGTAAGAATTTACATTTTGAATTTATGTGTTATAATCCCTGTGGGAGGCGAAACAGTGTACTCACAAATAACATATAACGGACATCCTTGCAAAGAACCTGTTGATAATATAAAGAACATAGAATATTTCTTATTGGATATGGACGGGACCATATATCTGGGCGAGACTCTGCTTGACGGAACCCTCGATTTCCTTGATACGGTGAAGAAGCAGAATAAAAAAGTAATGTATATTACAAATAATTCGTCCAAAGCTACCCGCCAATATGTAGAAAAGCTTAAGAGGCTCGGCATAGAATCGGAAGAAAAAGACTTTTTCACATCTGTGAATGCGCTTGAGTACAATCTCAGGAAAACGAAGCCCGGCGCCCGGCTTTTTGTTTTGGGCACGCCGGCGTTTGAACAGTATCTCGAGAACTGCGGATTTGAACTTATAAAAGGGTATTACCCGGAACCTGACAAAAGACCCGATTTTGTCATTCTCGCATACGATACGACGCTTACCTACGATAAGCTGGTGATCGCATGCGATTATCTTACGGACGGAGTGGAATATTGGGCAACGCATCCCGACATGGTATGCCCTATAAGGGAAGGCAGATCGGTACCGGATGCGGGATCTTTTATGGAATGCATATACGCCGCAACAGGCAGACGCCCGTCTTTCGTGGCCGGCAAGCCGAATCCGTGCATGGTACAGCTTTTGATCGATAAATACGGATTATCGCCGGAGCGCGTGGCCGTTGTGGGCGACAGACTGAATACGGATATAATGGCGGCCGTAAATGCGGGTGTGAAATCGATATGTGTGCTCACCGGAGAGGCGTCTGCCGAAGACGTGGACAATACGCCGGAGAGCGACAGACCTACATTCGTGCTCGACAGCATAAGAGATGTATGGAAAATACTTGAAAGCCGATGACAACGGCATATTTACGGAGCATTTAACAAATGAAAAAATACGAACAATATAAAAGACTGTTCCGTCTGCTCATGGTAGTGATACTTTTTTCAGCCGAAATGATGATCTACTACTATGTGTGGACAAGATATTACAGCGATTACATGGAGATAACATACGCAAGACTCGGTCACCGTATGATGGTAGCCGTGTACGGCGTTGTACTCTGCATATTTACACATATATTCGGCGGGCTCAAAATAGGATATCTGCGCAATTTCAACATGATATATTCCCAGTCGCTCATATCGTTGTTCGCGAACGTGATGATATATCTGCAGATAGTACTGCTCACAAAGCATTTTTACACGGTCATACCGCTGCTCGTGATGACGCTTGTGGAGATAGTTGTCATATCGATGTGGAGTCCGCTGTCTCTCTTCTTATATAGGAAAATCTATCCGCCGCGCGGCGTGCTGCTCGTTTACGACGAGCGCATGACAGACAGCCTCATAAGAAAATTCAATACAAGAGACGACTGCTTCCATGTGGCGCGCGAGATGAACATATCGGAGGGACTCGAAAAAATATACAGATGCGCTCAGGAATACGAGGGTGTGATAATATGCGATCTGCCCGCGGATGCAAGAAATAAGCTTCTTAAATATTGTTACGACAACTCGATAAGGACATATACGACGCCCAAGATCTCCGACATAATAATAAGGAGCTCGGAGGACGTGCACCTTTTCGACACGCCGCTGCTCCTTTCAAGAAACAGCGGTCTGAACATAGAGCAGCGCTTCGTAAAACGTTTTTTTGATATTTTACTTTCCCTTTTGATAATAATCATATCGTCGCCCTTCATGGCGGTCATAGCGGCCGCAATAAAGACAGACGACGGCGGGCCCGTATTTTTCAGGCAGGACAGATGCACTAAAGACGGTAAAATATTTTCCATACTGAAATACAGGAGCATGATAGTGGATGCCGAGAAAAACGGCATGGTCATCCCGGCGGTGGATAATGACCCGCGCATAACGAGAGTCGGAAAATTCTTACGAAAAACACGCATAGACGAGCTTCCGCAGATGTTTAACATCCTTAAGGGGGATATGAGCTTTATAGGGCCCCGCCCGGAGCGCGTTGAGCATGTGCGCAAATATACGGAGGCCATACCGGAATTCAGATACAGAGAGAAGGTCAAGGCTGGTCTTACGGGATACGCGCAGGTGTACGGCAAATACAATACTACGCCGTATGATAAATTGAAGCTGGATCTTATGTATATACAGAATTATTCTTTTCTGCTCGACCTTGAGATCTTTTTTAAGACCATCAAAACGATTTTTGAAAAGGAAAGCACAGAGGGCTTCACGGAGGAGGATGAGTTCAGTCCTGACGACCTTGACGCTGCGAACCGGAAACAACAGAAATAACATACGACAGATACTGTGCCGGACCCCGCCCCGGGCGGGAACCCGGCGGCAATCCCGGCGGCAATCCGGGCGGCAATTTTTTTTGCAAAAGCACTTGACAGCAATTTTTCTTATGATATACTATTGCCTGTTGGTCTTGCGGATCATTAGCTCAGTTGGTTAGAGCAACCGGCTCATAACCGGTCGGTCCGGGGTTCGAGTCCCTGATGATCCACCAGTTTAGAAAAAGCCTTTTTTGTCGAAGGCTTTTTCGTTTTTAAATTTTAAATCGGTCGTTTTACGAGCGATACATACGGGCTTGTAGCTCAGTTGGGAGAGCGCTGCGTTCGCAACGCAGAGGTCATGGGTTCGATCCCCACCAGGTCCACCAAAAAGGGTGCATAAAATAGATGCACCCACGAAAAACCTCGATTTCATCGGGGTTTTTCGCATTTTCAGACGTAAAAAAGCAAGGGTTGGTTTCATGGATGAAAACAGCAAAAATCGCCTTTGTGATGGGAATTGAACTCCCGTAAACAACCGAATACAGCAAAAGTCAGGATCGGCAGGCAGGTGAAAACCCGCCTGCTTTTTGTTTTTCAGAGCCAATCGTGTCGGGACACGTCAGCGTCCGAAACGGTCGGCTCTTTTTTTATTCCATCAGAAAGGATAAACCGTCATGCCTCACAAAGAACATCTCTCTTTTCGGGAATTGGACCGCTTGATGAGAAGCGTCCCCAATTTTACTCTGCGTCGTCATGGAATCGTTTGCAAGCGGGAGTATACCGCAAAGGACTGTGACTGCCGGTACTGCTCCCACTATTCCGGCAGAGGAAGAAAACCCGGATGCACCCTCGACCGGTGCGAATATATGCGAGAACGGATAGTCGCCGAATCCGCCACCTATCGGGAAACCGTTGCCGAAACCATGTCGACCGTTCACTACCCGCCGTTTGTGCGGCGAATCAATCAACTTCTCCAAGAAAGCGAGGAAACATCTATGAACTATTTTGAATTAAAACGGCGAAAGGAGGAAAGTACGATGACAACACGGGAGAAACGGAGATCGCGCCCGTCTTTGACTGCGGGAGTTGTCTCCTTCCGCAGGCAGACGACCGGGTCATGGAAGCGGTCCTTTCGAACGAATCGGAACTGCACGCGAGGGTTTTTCGGTTCCCGACTTCCGCGCTCAAGCAAAACGACCGGAAAATCAATTACCACGATTTTTTGAGCGGCGTGGAAAACGCGGACGCAAGAGAAGCGCTGAAGCGGATCGCGCCAAGGGTCGATCAGAAACAGATCGCCGACTTTATCGACCGTGTCCCCGGTATTTCCGAACTGCAAAAAGCGTTTTACAAGAAGTATATCGACGCTCGGTACGACCTCCTGATCCGTCCCGCGCTGGAACTCGTCATGGCGGAGGAACAGGAAGGACCCGGACCGACGCTGACCGTATCGTGAACAAAACAAACTGCAAGGCACCGAAAAATCGGTGCTTTTTTGTATGGAAGCGCAAAGAAAAACGGACTGCAATGCCGTTCCGAACAGGTGCGAACCGACATAAAACTGTGAGGTGAAAACATGAAGAAAGCAATGATTACGATTTCCTACGATGAGGAAAAACTGGCCGCGCTGCGGTTGTATCTCGACCAGAAAAATCAGCCTCTGGAAGCGGAGTTGACTACCGCTACGGAAACGCTGTACCCAAAGACCGTCCCCGGCAATGTTCGCGATTTTATCAACCTTCTGGCGAGCGCGGAAAAACAGGCGGAAAGAAAAAAGAAACAGAAGGCGTCTCCGTCCTCTGCGACGCTATGCCAAACGATCCGAGGATCACCGCGCTCGTCGAGTTTGACTTTGACAGCAATACCGTTTCCGAATGCGAGGGCGGCGACAATGTACAAGCCCGAGCGAAC